>NZ_JBPWOA010000055.1:0-24248 GCF_051781005.1 Anabaena sp. WFMT
AGACTTTGCCGAATTTCTAGTATAATTCTGCACGTTAACTGGTAATTTAATCTCTGGTGATAGACGCGGATCTGGTATTGGCGTTGTGGTTGTTAATCGTAATGGCAATTCTCCCGCCCACACGCTTAAAGCGTAATCTTCCTCATAGTCAATTGGTGGTCCTGTTCTCACTTTGGCAGAGGCTTCTGTTATGGGTAGTGATAATACCAGTGTTCCGGCAAGTTCCTGACGGGTAGGAGGACGCACCTCGTCCCAGCGACCAGAAACAACGTGTTCAGTGAACGCCTTCAATGCTGCTAATTTTTCGGCTTCATCTTCCACAACGGTTGCAGTTCCAAAGATGACAACAGAGCGAAAATTCATCGAATGATGAAAAGCTGAACGCGCTAACACTAACCCATCTAACAAGGTGACAGTGATACAAACTTCAATACCCTGTTTAAGGTTTCGCAACATTCGACTAGCTGGGGAACCGTGGATATACAAATGCTCATCTATTCTGCCGTAGGCAGTAGGAATCACAAATGGTTGAGAATCAACAACAAATCCGACATGACAGACCAATCCTTCATCTAAGATTTGGTAAATCTCTTGACGCTCATACTTTGCTTTGTGAGGTAATATTTTGATTTGATTGCGTTGGGTTATTGTTAATAAATCAGACTGGGTTTCAGTTGGTAATGAATTCATATTGATTGCTGTTGTGAATAAGTAGTTTGGGATTAAAAATTGTAGTTATTACCAAGCAAGAGAAAGAAGGTTTTGAGCAATTTTACGCGTTATATACTTTTTTGGCTTTTTGTACCTGTTCACTTAATCTACGAATCAACCAAGAGAATGCAAATCTAGCCGCATCAGATTGCTGTTCATAAATCCCAATTGTGAATAAACAGGTTCACCAGATGGGGAGGCATTGAGAACGGCATGGGTACAACCAATTGTTTTGAGATAGTCCATCGCTTTTTTTGTTAATTGGGTGGCAATTCCCTGGCAACGGTAAGCTGGTTGCACATAAACGCCCCAGATATATCCATCACAGCGTTCTCTGGCTTTCATGATATTTGGATACAATCCAGCAAATCGTTGACAACCGACAGAACCAATAATCAGACCGTCTATCTCTGCGACAAATGCCTGATATTCTAGTTCTCGACGGGCATGATCAATAAAGTGCAACACTGTGTCCAACCAATCGGCTGTAATTGCTTGGGGGGAAATGTTGTTATCTAGCCACATTTGATAAAAGTGTTCTGCAATTAGGGCATCTTCCTGGGGAGTTTCTGCCCTAATCTGAATCTTCTGTTGGGTTAGCATCATTGAGTTGTTGAAATCCTGTTATCAAGAAAGGCAGAGGGCAGGAGGGAGAAGGGAATACTGATTCGGATTTCTCTGCCAGTGACCGGAGGGAACAAGGGTTAAAGACCCCCACTGAACCTTGATTCAGTGCTTCCAAGTCAGGAGGGGTCTGAATCCCCTTGTGACTTGTTTCTTCTGCCCTCTGTCTCCTGCCTTGGTTATGACTAAGTTAGTCATTTAAGTGGACTTTAACAAGAGCCAATTTTATACTTTTATATAAGTCCACTTGGGAATTGAGTATGGATTTAGCGATCGCTCTAGATAGTCGTCTACCACAGCCACTTCATCAACAAATCTACGAAGAATTACGACGGGCAATTTTGACTGGGCGATTACTACCACGCCAAAAAATTCCTTCCACGAGATCGCTGGCCAAATCTCTAGGCATTTCTCGGACAACGGTAACACAGAGTTACGAACAACTTTTAAGTGAAGGCTATTTGCAAACAATTGTTGGTTCTGGTACTTATGTCTGCGCTCAACTGCCCGATGACCTGCTGCATTCTGTGCCTGTCGATGACTCTGGTTTGATGGTAGAAAAATTGGCAAACAGCTATGAAGAAAGAATTCGCATGGTCTATGTCACTCCTTCCCATCAGTTTCCTACTGGCTCTACTCTATCTTTACCCCGGCGTTTGGAGTTGCTCTTATGGGCGCAACAGCATGATGCTTTAATTTTAGAAGATGATTACGATAGTGAGTATCGTTATGGCGACCGCCCTATTCCTGCTCTCCAGGGATTAGACCAGAGCGATTGTGTGATTTATATTGGTACTTTTTCTAAGGTTTTGTTCCCTTCGCTGCGAATAGGTTATTTGGTTGTACCACCACATTTAGTATCGCTGTTTGCCCAGGTGAAGTGGTTGAGTGACAGACAGCTACCAACTCTAGAACAAAAGGTATTAGCAGAGTTTATTGCTGATGGATATTTGGAAAGTCATATTCGGAAAATGCGCTCTCTATATGACCAACGTCGTCAGGTGCTGGTGCAGGCATTAAATACACACTTTGGCGAACAAGTTACTATTTTTGGTGAGAATGCTGGTATTCATATCATGGTGAAATTTGACACTCATTTGAGTGATGAAACCATAATTGAACGTGCGGAAAGGGTGGGAGTAGGCTTGATGTCTGCTCGTTCTTCTTATCTTAATTCGTGGAGTCAGGGTGAATTTATTTTCGGCTATGCTGAACTGGATGAAATACAGATTCAAGAAGGTATTAGTCGATTGGCTCAGGCTTTTAATTAGTTACAAAGAAAGGCAGAGAGCAGAAGGAAAGAAGTTTTAATAAAAACTTTAGTTCTGGGTATAAAGCCCCGTTTAAAACCAGAATTATATCGAGACGCATAGCGCGAGATACAAAGCGTCCTTGCTTGGGGTACAGTTGGGATACCAGCAATTTGGGACATGATGTAAAGTTTTGTAAATTTAATTTTTCAAAACTCTTGATTTACCGTTGTTTGAGCCTCCATGTGAACTTGATTATTCAAATGAAAACATCCCTAAAAAGAGTCATTTATGGGCAAGTTTAAGAGGCTGAACTACGTAAAAAGTTGATTTTAGTGTGCAAAATTTGAACGTCTCTGTACCATTTTTTGGCAAATTAGTAAATTGTTAAATTAACTTTTGCAGCATTTATTTATATTGTGTCCCAAATTGCAGATATCCCGGCTGTTATGCATACTAGTACCGCCCCTCTAAGTGTTCGTAGGTTTCAATTGCAGGTAAAAATGGTGACCTGACTCTGTTTAATAACTCATAGTACTCAAATTTACTTTCATCTTCAGTTAATTCACTTGGCATTTTATACGAATATTGAATCTCATCAGCTTTCACTAAGCATTTCACATAAATTGGGCGAACATATTGAACTATTCCATAATAAACATTAGCGCTTAGTTCACACAGTTTTGTAAAGTGATAGCCACCAAAATCATCAAATAGCCAGTTATCGATATCTTCTAGAATTAGAATCTCCGTTCCTGGATCTAGTAAAACCCCACTATTCTTATATATTTTAACTATTTTTCCCAATATCGCATTTGATCTAAGAAGGGAGTGTTTACACCTATTGCCAATTAAATAAATAGCATCTTTCCTACACAGTCTAATTTTTAATTCTTTTCCTATATTAGCGGAGTATATTTCATAATAAAATTCATGATTAAGCCAAGTTTCAAATTCCTCAACAGACTTCTTCAGTGCCGCCGTACTTTCTAAGTTGCAGTCTAGCTGAGGTGATACTGATATTCTATGCAATAGCCTTAGCAGATTATCTCCGTCATTTTTCCCAGGAATAATTTCCTTATTAACAGCCGCAATAACTTCTAACAATAATATGAAAAAATACTTCTTAGCTGTGCTGTCTTGAGGCAATACACTTGTTACTAATTTTGATCGATCTTCTGGAAAGCAGCAGATAGCATAGTTCACATAACTCGTAATCAACTCGATAGACGAATTTAGGACACGTATTTCCTGTTGGATGTTCATCTTTATATGCTCCATAACTATTTATTATGCCGTGATCCTCACCGAAAAGACGGCGATCACCTTAATTCTTAAGCGTAGCCGACGATATCATGGAATGAACAGCCGACCAACCCCTTTGTAATTATCAATATTCCCTTTTTTTTGTAATTTGGGGAACACAAAAAAATAAATTACGCAATTTCACTCCAATCAAAACGACTTTTCTGCCCCCTGCCCTAAAAGCGATTGGGTATTTTTTTATTTGGAAATCCCTTGGTGTGATAGGTCATCCGGCATTTATGCAACACCAAAATTATCTGTTTATTTTCAACATTTGGTTGCCACCTTTTTGAAATTCATAAGCAACTGGCTGCACTTCTACATCAAACTGTTGACTAGAGAGGAGATTGACTACTAACTCAAGATAAGGTGACGGTTCACAATCAAGTTTCAATAAGGGGAAAATTCTCACTTCTTTTGAAATTCTCAAGAGTTCATGAATAGATGCAATATGAAAATCAAGAGATAGGTGATCTGAATAAAGAAATAGTAGATGAGAACAAACACATAGTTCAAATTGATGGTCAGCTAGTTCTAATTTTGGTAGAGATTGCCACAAATAACGCCCTTTTATTCTACCGATTTCATAATCTAGCAAAAACTTATCCATTGCTGCCAGACGAGCGTAACCAAGTTGTTCTGGATCATGAAAATTCTGCCAAATGTAACGGTCTACATTTTGCTTAACTTGCGAGATGATTGGTTCATAAGTTTCTTGTACTCGTTGTCTAATTAGGGTTCCAGAGAACTCGTAAATGGGATCAAGGGAGACAACTGAATATCCCAATTCTGTCATTTCAGCATTGAAACTTGCTGGACCATCACCACAGCCAAGAATTTTCTTGTTTAGGTCTATTTCAGATAGATTAAACATGAGCTTATACTCTTGTAGTGTTCTACCCCAAGGCACAACTTCGTTTAATTTCATAATTTTTCTGATTTAGTGATTGACAAGCTAGACCATAGATACCAGCACGCGATAGTGCGGTAAGGTTTCCAGTTTTCTCCTAATTGTTCTACAGTTAGTTTATTAGGAAGTTCCGGTAGACTATAAAGGCGATGGATAGCATTACGAATACCCAAGTCATCTACAGGTAAAACATCCCAACGATGTAATCTAAACATCAGTAACATCTGCACTGTCCACCGTCCAATTCCCTTAACTTCAGTTAAGATTTTGA
Organism: Anabaena sp. WFMT; assembly: GCF_051781005.1. Classification (NCBI taxonomy): domain Bacteria; kingdom Bacillati; phylum Cyanobacteriota; class Cyanophyceae; order Nostocales; family Nostocaceae; genus Anabaena; species Anabaena sp. WFMT. Next base: position 5,072 of record NZ_JBPWOA010000055.1, read on the forward strand.
TGATATTTTCATCATCCATTAACAGCAAATCATCTATGGTGGGTAATTTATCAAATCGTTGTGCTAAGTCTTTCAGATATGAAATCTTAGGACGAGAAATGCCAACTTCTCGCAAAATATCGTCTGGGGTGTTGAGAATATCGCTGGGGGTTAAAACAGTGTAAAGTTGTAAAAATCTCTGGTGAATAGTTGTTGCTGCTTTACCTGATAATTGTTGGTAAATAATAGACCGACAAAGTGAAGATAATAAATCCCCTGTTTGCTGGACTTGATTGAGTCTACACTCCCCCACCTGTTCTATTACCTCGGCTAAAATTGGATCTGCTTGCTTTAATGTGTCAATAGCAACTACGTAATTCATGAAAATTTGAAGTCATCCACTCTGATTGGTTAATTGGTTATAATTCCCACATCTGTGCAAAAATTTAACAACCGTTCCCCTTCGTTTTCAACGTCTTATGCTCTCCAAAGGAAAGCATATACAGCAAAATTCAGGAGTTAGTCCTATGGCTATCTATAGCTTGCATGACGACGTAGGAGTCATACGCTACGCTATCGGCTTGTCTTCGACACACTATGGCTAACACCTCCCGTCAGGGATACGTGAACGCTCAGGGCAAGGAGTCAAAAGTAAAAGCCTCTTGGCAGGGTGGCGTATGCCTACGGCAGCTACGCTAGAGCCATGTTTTGATTCTAGTACCGCAAGGCGGAAGTCAAAAGTAAAAAGTAAGATGGAGTAAGATTTTTGGCGATTGAGAATGGTTGTTTCATTTACGCCGTGTTGTACTAGTAGTCTGTTAAATTTATTTTTACGGATTTTGAAAATCAAGAAACTTTGTATTTTATAGTTTTTGACAAATTTCTATCCGTCAATTACTTCTTGACAGACTACTAGCTTTGTACTTGATTTACTTGCGATATGCTGTAATTTTTTTGTGTTGCGCCCCGTTAACCTTATAATTACTGAAAATAAAAATCAACCATGCCAAAAAACTGGATTATTAAAGTAGATAATTATTTCCATGCTAACCCCGATTGCATTATCGCTACTGCCCATGTAGATACATTCCCTACAGACTTACCTTTAGAACCAAATATCAGAGAACCAAACCGCAAAAGTTCAACATACAGGCAAATCTTTGACTCTCTGACTACGGAACCACAGAAATTCTTCGAGCGTCACAGTGGTATAGTTCTGTGTGCCAATAAAGTTAAACCCAGTAAGGATAAAAAACACCTGGAACTAGAGGTTTTAGAAGCTGCTGAGGGTGGAAGCGATGGTATTATTAATGGTGGACACACTGTTTTAGCGTTTGATAGTGCTAAAAATTACAAGTATGACCTTAGCGTAGCACGGGTCAAAATTACTATTCACATTGGATTAGAAGAAACTGAAGCTAAAGATATAGCATTAGCATCAAATACTACATCACCAGTAGATTCTCGCTCTAAGGTCAATGCTAGGGGAGATTATGACTTTATCAAAAGTTATTTAGCCCAGTTAGAACTCAAAGAAAGTAGAAAATTTAGAGTAGCTTATTACCAGAACCAAAGTGGTGTTCCTAAAAATACCCATTGTAATGTTACCCATTTGTTCAAGTTACTAAATTGCTTGGATAGAAATAGATACAATCCTGAAGGTAATACGAGAAGTAAGCACCCGGCTGTTAGCAATACTCCTAGTCAACTTTCTGATGCTGAGAGGGAAAGATTAATTAAACTACTGCCTCTGCTTACTAAAGCTATGTGGATAGAACAAAGGCTGTATGAAATTATTCAAGAATATATCAGCAAACCTAAAAGAAAAGGGATCAATGATTTAGCATCAATTGATATGCGGAAAAATACCCTTTTGGCGGATAGTAAATATTCTTTTGGGTTTGGTGCGCCAGGAGATTTGGCGTTACCAATAGTTGCATCTTACAGGGTATTTCTAGATAAAGAATATAACTGGATTGTGCCTTTTGAGGATTTGGCTGAAGATTTTCTTCAACAGTTGTGGGACAGTTATTTTCGGAAGTATTTAATTTCCGAGAAAATTGCTGGTAATACGGTGGGTGCGAAAATCTGTCGTAATCAGGAAATTTGGGATAGTCTGTATATTTTTGCCCAAAGTTATCTGAATCAGCTTTTGGTGAAGATGGTTAATTCTGCTAAACGTGAGGAGTTGACGTTAAAATAGTTAGGAGAAAAACTCAGTATTTATTGTCATTATCTCCTTGGGAGTAATTTAGATTTTAACAAATCAATAAAAGCTTCAACAATATGGGTAATTTTGCTACCAGGAGAGTAGGTTGTTAATAAGGATAATTTTCTCATTAACAACAAACAAAAACCCTAGTGGAGCATAGATATAATTCTGCCCAAATGAATTTTACTATCAAATTTATGCGACAAGTAACTAAGCAAATTAAAGAGCGATACAAAATTGACTTACAATCTCAAGATATCGACTACGAACTCTGAAGATTGAAATAATTTGCACTCCTATTGATGCGAGCGACGATGTAACATTGTCAATAAGTACATAGAGCGATCGCTCTTTAGTGGAGCAACATCCAAAGGTAATTGAACTGTAAAAGTGCTACCTTTACCCAATTCGCTTTGTACATTTAATTTACCTTGATGTGCTTGAACAATAGCTTGAACAATGGCTAATCCCAATCCAGAACCGCCAGTGCTACGGGAGCGATCGCTATTGACTCGATAGAAGCGGTCAAAAATTCTAGTCAAATCATGCTGCGGAATACCAATACCCGTATCTTGAACCTGAATCACAGCATAATGGTCACTGCGATCTAGACAAACGGTTATCTTTCCTCCTTTTGGTGTGTATTGAACTGCATTGATAATTAAGTTAGAAAACAAGCGATAAAGCTGATCTGCATTACCAATAACATCCAAAGAAGTTGATACTCGTACAGAAGATGTTAATGTTACATCAGATGCGATCGCCAAGGCTGCAAATTCCTCTATTAAATCGTTAACAATATCATCCAAGCAGCAAATGTCTCGTTGCATTGGCATTGGTTGACGATCCAGACGAGTCAGCAGCAACAAATCTGTAACCAGAGTTGTGAGTCGCTGATTCTGACGCTGTAGAGTTTGCAGAATGTCCCGTGCTTCTATTTCATCTATTTGGGGCATCAAAAGGGCTGATTCTACTGTCGCTTGGGTTGCTGCTAGAGGTGTCCTTAACTCGTGTGCGGCATCTGCCGTAAATTGTTGAATTTGTCTATATGAGCGATAAATTGGTTGCATTGCTAGTCCTGCTAACCACCAACTAGCAACACCAACCAGAGCCATTACCATTGGTAATCCCAATGCTAAAATGAGCTTCACAGCAACAAGATAACTGTTGAAGTCTGCCAGACTTCGCCCTACTTGAATGTAACCCCAATCACGATTGTCTTGGGTGTGTAGAACAAAAGAAATTTGGTGGTAGAAATGTCCTTTGCTGTCTTTCAGAGTTTGCCAAAGTTCCTTGTTAAAGGCTACGGGTAATCCTTCTGGATAAGTTCCGGCGATCGCAATCAAGCGTCCGGAATTATCGAAAAAACGCACATAATAATTACCTTGATTGATTGCGCTTAAAATATGGCGTTTGGGATTTAACTGCTCTTGAATGCAGCTTTTATCAACTACACAAATATTGGGTAAAAGCTGCTGTATAACTGGTTCTAATTCACCAGGTTGCTGTAATTTTAGTTCAATACTGTCGTGTAGTGTTCCGGCAACAGACTCCAGTTCTCGATCTAATGTCATCCAATGGGCATGGGAAATCGCTCTGTAGATACCAAATCCGCACAGGCTTAAAATCAAAGCCATAACGAGGGCATACCACAAGGCTAAACGCAGGCGGGTCTGCTTAAACAGTTTATTTTGATTCATGGCGTGAGATTGAGACGATATCCTGTACCATGCAAAGTTTCAATCATATTCCCGCAGCCACTATTAGCTAGTTTGCGACGCAGCAAACGTATTTGAGCAGCTACTACATTACTTATGGGTTCTGCACTCACTTCCCAAAGCTGATTGCGAATTTGTTCAGTAGTCACAATTTGGTTTGGATGTTTCATAAAATACTCTAGTAACTGGAATTCTTTATTAGTTAAGGAAATCTCCTGTTTCTTGCCTGTATTATTTTGACTAACAACCATATTGTTACCGTAATCTAGAGTTAAGTTGCCAACAGTTAATTCTTGAGGCTGAAATTGGGGCGATCTCCTCTGTAGCGCCCGCAACCTTGCCAATAATTCCGCCATACCAAATGGCTTTACTAAATAGTCATCTGCACCTGCATCTAGCCCCGCAACTTTATCTTCCATCCTATCTTTTGCCGTCAGCATTAATACAGGCAAAGGGCTTTTGTGAGAACGTAGCATTTTGCATAACTCTAATCCTGACATTCCAGGCAGCATCCAATCGAAAATAGCTAATGTGTATTGTGGTGTCCACTTATTGTCTAAATATGCCCACGCATCATTACCATCTAGTACCCAATCAACCAAATACTTCTGCTGGATAAGAGTTCGTTTAATAGCTGCCCCCAAATCTGGTTCATCTTCTACTAGTAGCACTCTCATAGAGTTCTCCTGTCAACTTTGCGTATAAAATATTTCTTGTCTACAATACCTCCAGTCTTGCACCTTCACAGATAATATTAAAAACCTACCCCTGTGAAACCTCCAACCCTCTCCCTGCGAGCAAGGAAGACCTCATGTAATTGGGAAAAGCTACAAGTGTTTACAAGAATCTATTGAGTCATTACTCATTTTTACAAGTAAGTATGAAATCAAGATGAAATTCCAGCTACTTCCAGAATATTTATAAAATATTTTGGCGTTAAATAGCTATTAGACAAATTAAATTCGTTAGCGCTGTGTTTATGACACTGAACCTTGATCTATAAAAACAAAGCCCACAGTAAGTTGAGCTTCATTGCAGTGCAAACAAAAGTGTAGGTAGTAAAGTAAATCATAAATATCATTTTAATAACAATTGCAAAATCATAGCTACTGAATATTTCAGAAAATGAGCAAATATTTAAGACATAATTTAAAATTTCATCTTAATTTCATAGTCAGCGTTCAGCATAGAAATATCGGATATATTCATAGTGAAATACAGGTTTTTATCGAAACTTGCTTTCAATAATGACTCTGTTATACCAATTTTATGTGAGGCTGCACAGAATCCTGAAATTCATTGAATGTTTCATCTTTATCTGTGTTCATCTGCGGTCAATTATTCTTGATATTTTATTCTATGCAGCTTCATATTAATTTGGTATTAGACATAAATTATTACCTAAGAAGGATGACTGCTATGGATACTTGAATAACTCTCTTCCCCGAAGAAGTATTGAAGGGATACATATTTTCTTTATTTACACTAGCACTAAATTGAGGCTGTAAATATAACAGAAGAAAAGCCTTATTGAGTGAACGAGTTCATGAAGTAGCAATCACAGTAATTTAATCATTTTTCTGATTTTTCTACTAGATGTTCAATATGAATTATCTTCCTAAATCTTTACCGTTCGAGAACTTTTCTAGTTCACAATTCAACAGTCGTAATAGATATACAAAGATTACAGCTATTGATGTTACACAGGCACTAGGAAATGTACCTATTGTACGACTTAAAAACATCTCTCGTGTATGTCTTGAATCAGAGTGTTTATTGAAACTAGAGAGCTGCAATCCTGGAGGATCAATTAAGGAGAAAAATGCAGTTTACCTCGTCAAGCGTGCGGAGGAAGAAGGACTACTTCTACCTGGTGGTACGATTATCGAGTCAAGCTCAGGAAATTTCGGCGTTGGTCTAGCAATGGTAGGAGCAGTCCGAGGGTATCGAGTTATTATTGTTGTCGATGCCAAAACTGCGCCACCGTTTAGACGAATGCTCAAAGCTTATGGTGCAGAACTTGTAGATGTACCGCTACATGAGGCAGACGAATCAGGCTCTATGCAAAAGGCAAGAATGAAACGAGCGCATGACCTTGCCGCAACCATTCCTAATGCTTGGTATCCATGTCAGCACATGAATCCTTGGAATACTGAGGCACATTCATACTACACTGCGCGGGAAATTGAAGCCCACTTTGCTGGTGAACTTGATGCTGTCGTGGTAGGTGTTAGCACGGCGGGACAAATAATGGGAATAGCTCGTTATCTCCTACCGCGATTTCCAAAAATACGTATTGTTGGCGTTGATGTGGTGGGTTCAGTGATTATGGGAACGCCTGCCAAACCGTACAAGATGACGGGTATTGGGTTATCTTTCTTTCCACCAAATCTCGATCTTTCAATGCTTGATCGCGCTTACGTGATACCAGAGGATATGGCTTACTCAGTGTGTCATGCACTTGCAAGTCATGAAGGATTGCTTCTTGGTGCATCAACAGGGGCAATTGTCGCTGGTGGTTTGCATTTGGCGCACTCTCTTGGTGCTGGTGCGCGGATTCTGATGATTAATCCAGACCGAGGTGATAGATACCTTGAGACAGTCTACGATTCTGATTGGCTTGATCATCATGGATTTACCTTGAAACAGGGGAAACATCTTGATGATGCGATCGCCTCACTGACTCCTCTGTCTTTCTAACTTCATCGGATAGCGATAAGAAATATCATGAATACTCCACCCCATATTGAGGAAAGTAAAAAAGCATTTCAGGAGCGATCGCTCCTGACGCTATTCACCCAGTTTATTCCTCTTTCCCTGTCCGATGTGGCAATGACTCTTGGTGATCCGCTTCAGACAGCGGCACTCAGCCGCCTTGCATTCCCGCAGGAGACATTAGCAGGAGTAGGAATTGTAAAAGCGGTAGCTGTATTTCTTGAAAGCCCGATTATCATGATTCTTCATGCATCAACGGCGCTGGGGAGCTATGCCGCTTCTCGGCGTGCGCTTTGGCAGTTTACAGTAATTGCAGGAATCTCCCTTAGCGGTATCTTTCTGGTACTTACCTGGGAGCCTGTGTATAACTGGCTTCTTCTTGATGTATTTGGAGTCAGCCCTTTCATCGCCACACGAGGCAGAACTTCTTTTCTTTTGATGTTTCTGTGGCCGTTCGTCATTGCCTGGCGGCGATTTTTTCAGGGGCTTCTTATCCGTGCTAAAAAGAGTGTTCCCGTCGGATTGGCAAGTGTTGCACGATTTATTTGGGTAATTGTAGCGCTTGTAGTGGGAGTAAATTTCAGATTTGATGGGGCGCTCCTTGCAGGTGTCACTATGATGGGAGCAATACTCATTGAAGCGGTAGTTGTTACATGGTTTTATTCACATCTCAGTATTAACTCTATTCTTGACCAGCAGATAAAGCTTCACACGGATAACCTTCCTAAAACCTTTAAAGGTGTCACATTTTACTATCTTCCTCTTGCATCAACAATGCTTCTAATCTGGGGTGCGAGGGCAATACTCTTGAGTTTTGTTGCTCGCTCATTCGATAGTAGTCTTGCTCTTGCAGTGTGGCCTGCAACCTGGGGACTGGTTCTTTCTATTGCAAACGGTACAAGAATGGTTCAGCAAGTGGTAATTTCTTCTTATGAAGATACATCAAAGCGGATACTTGCTACTTTTGTAGTTCTTGTCGGTTTGGGGTTTACCTCGATACCGTTGTTTCTGGGGTTTACGAGCCAAGGATTTTCGCTTCTTCGTCAGTTTTTTGGCGATAACCCATCTCTTGTAGAAGCAGCACTTCCCGTCATACAAGTACTTTCGTGCTTACCCCTCCTCCTTGCACTCCAAAATACTTTTCAAGGGCTTCTAATTCACCGCGCAAAGAACTGGTTCATTAATCTTGCAACATTAGTTGCCGCAGCCCTCACCTTGATAGTATGTGGAAGTCTCATTTTCACCGGACATAGTGGAGCTACTTCAGCAGCCTATGGAATGATTGCGGGAATTGTGGGTGAAATTATAGTCCTTATTTTCGTACTTCAACATAAATAAAAAGGAGTGCGATCTCTTTCCTTCCCTTGGCTACGTAACACTACCGCGTTAGCACAATCTGTTCGTAGAACTTACGGGACGCTTTGCGCTTAGGAGACGCTACGCATAGCTTCCCCGTATCTCTTACGGGATCGCAGGAAAGGGGTACGCTTTTACCGCAGACATCGCACTCCTTTTAATTCAACTGTCTTTAGCCATTTTAGACAGCATTGTGTTTGTGTGTGAGAGCGTAAACTTGCGGGGGCGCTACCGCTATCAGTTAAGTGAAGATCCTTGGCATCGTATAACTTCTAAAAACGGCGTTGCTCAATCATGAAATGATTTGGTTCCGTGAACGAAGTTTCAATGTTTCCAGCCTCTAATTCATCCCACAAATATGCAACGCCCTAAAAACTTATCTTGCCTAGTTATTCGGAGTCCCAATCATCTCATGCATCTTGTTCATCTGCTGTGTATTCATCATCTTTTTGCAACAGCTGCATCCGGTTTGAGTGGGCTGCTGTGGAGTCTCGTTAGCTGGCACTGGCACTGTTTTTTGGCTAATTTGTTGTTGAGTCTGATTTGCCTCTTTTGTAGTAGTGCTGGAAGTGGCAGTCTGAGTACGGCTCTCTGCTAGACTAGGACTAGCAGACAATGTTAGCAGCGCAAAAATAGCTAAAGTTCCGGTTAATACTGTCTTCATACGTGTAGACATATTCTCTTTGACCCTCTATGTTTTTATCGATTTGTTAGTTCTTGAGGAACTGAAACTATATTAGAATCTCCGGTCGAGTGGAGAGTCAAGCGGTCAATCTGTATCGTCTAGATCAAGGATAAGTCTGAATCTGAGCTAGACCAAGTGGAATTGCTTCCGTGAATCCAACTTTCTTGGCGTAAACTGGGTATTGCCAAGTCTCGCTATACATTGGGATATTAACCCCTTTCATCCGAATTGATATGGTTGTACCAGGGGCTACTGATTCCGAAAAAGCTATAGTAGCTTTTCTGTTGTTCATGGAAACCATTGTAGGAATTTTTTGACCTAATTTATTTTGGACTTCAATTCCTTGATCAATACTTACTCCTTCTGGTAAATCAATCGCCAATTCTGAAAGAGCTTTACCTTGGACATGAACATCAAATTTATGAGTAGCATTTGGGATACGGGCATCATTAGGAACAGCAGCACTATTTCCTAAATGGGAAAATTTAGCATCATTTGGATTTTTAGCCCAAGCAGTAGGAACTGAAGATGCAAAAACTAAGGTAAAAGCAACCGCGTAAATCAGCTTTTTCATCGATATTCTCCTTATTTAGTTAATCAATTATCTATATAGGAATCCAACTTGAGTCTTGCTATGTATACTGAGAAATAAAACCTTGTTTGGCAGGCTGTCAGTCAGCTTGATTTTTCAACAATCAAATGGGATTTCTATATATTTATAATTATGAAAGCTATTGATGAAATCAAGATGAAATATTGTTATATCAAGGGAAATTTAAAATATAGTTAATATTATACGCAATTACTCCAAGTTATTTAGGGGATGCTGAATAAATGTAAAACTTAGATAAATCAAGGAATACAGGGGAATAAAATACAAATAAAGTGTAAAAAAAAGGATGATGGTGTCAAAAACCGACCATTTTTCCATGCTCAATACTATTCCTGCTTTCTTGCAACACTTCCTGAAATCCTAGCCCATGACTTACGTCACGCTGCGCGAACACAGATAACTTTTTCAGCAACACCTATTTATGATTAAACTATTAAATATCTAAATTTAAAAGCAATTAAAAATTCTCCTGATAGTTAACTCAAAAATCAGTTAACTATCAGGAGTTTTATTTGGATAGCGAAGATTTTAAGGACTAATACGAAATCTAGCTACACCTATAGGTATTTTTGCATCACTACCAATGAGATCAGCAGATAAATAATAAACAGGGCCATTACCAAGAAATGGTTGTTTGACATTATTGATGTCAATCTCTAGCTTAGTGTTAGGAGAAACTGGTTCAGCAAAAGCTAGTAGTATAGTCTTGCCATTCAAGGAAACATTAGCGTTAATTTTCTGACCATTCTCTTTATTTACAACAACATCATTAGTATTATCGCTCCACCTTACAGTACTTGGAACTTCAATATTTAACTGCGAAACACCTTTGCTATTTTTAGGAACGTGTACTCGCAAAGTATGTCTAACAAGCGCCCAGCGAGTCGGAGGAAATTGGTAGTTACCATCAACATGAGGAAGACTATCATTTTCTTGATTGGCACTTACATAGTTTGCAGGAATTAAAAATGCAGCAGCTAGAGTAGATATAGCAATATAAGATAGCAATTTTTTCATGTTTACTCCTAATCTAATTAGTAATCTCAGCAAATATTTAGATTCGTGTTTTGTAAGCTGTTATAAACTAATACATAACAACTAAGTAAAGATAGAATTATCTATCTCCTAGATTCACGCAAGCATCACGAGAAGTTATAAGTCTTCTCATTAACTCGGTTACTGTTTTAAGTCAAAAAGGTCTACTACCTTTATTGATCAGTTTGACAGGTCTTAATGAAATCTGGATGAAATTTTTGATTAACATGAAAATCTAAATATTAAAATGTAGGGAATTGAGCTACACCAATGGGAATCTCTACCTCACTACCAACAACTTTAGCTGAAAAGCGGTATACTGAAGCTGGACCAGTAACTGGTTGTTGAACTTTATTAAAATTCACTAAGAGTTTAGTGTTAGAAATAACCTTTTCAGGGAACTCTATAATAATTTGTCTGCCATTGGCGGAAATATTAGTATTAATTTTCTGCTCATTCACATCTAAAACATCAATGTCATTACTCACAGCGACAGTAGGTGGAGTTTGAATAATAAGTTGGGAAACAGCGTTGTTATTTTGGGGGATGTTTAACCGAAAAGTGTGTTTTACCAAACGCCAGCTATTGGTAGGATATTGCAAATTATTCTTAATAATAGTCTCCTTAGCATTTGCATGACCAAAGGAAATGAAAGCTATAGTGGCAAGAGCAAACACTGTACCTGTGTAAATCAATATTTTTTTCATCTTGAATTGTTAAATAGTCATTATGTCAAATAAGTTACAGGTTTCTACTAAATAAACCTTTACATAATAAGTCTGACAGGTCAGGATGAAATTAGGGTGAAATTTTGACTGGTTCAAAAAATAATTTGTTGATGTTGTGTTAGATAGCCAGTCCGAAAGTAAAACTTTGTTGAAGTAACGAAAGAAAAATTTAAATGAACCACGAAGACACGAAGGAAGCGAAGAAAGAAATACAAGATCAAAAAATTCGGCGCAAGCTCATAAAGAAATGGTATTACTTATAATCTTCTTTTATAAATGTTTCGTCTGCTTTCAAAAATACTTCCTTAACTTTGACTGATGCAAATTAATTAATACATTTTATACACTCTTGTCAGACAGAAAGTTTATGGTATATCTTTACTTGCAATCGAGCAGCAAGCAAAATGCTTTTGATTAATGAATCACCCAAATTAGTTTTCAGAGGTCAAAAATGACTAATTTTTCTTCTACTTCAGTGTTGCGGAAGACCGCAGGTCTTACTTTGTCTAAACCAGTACAAGTAACACTTTATATGCTGCTATCTTCTTTGGTTATCTGGACTGTTTTGTTCTCTACCTATCCTGCGGCTCATAACACGGCACATTCAGCGCGTCACCACACTTTAGGCGTTGCGTGTCATTAAATTATCATAATCTCAAGATTTTTCTGGTGCATGAGATTTTGCTAAAACACTCGGTAAAATAACGCCACGAGGATGGCGCAGATTTCGCGCCATTTTTTGAGATAGAAGTAATTTCAAGTTTTGTAAAGTAAAGATACTTTGTCTTTCATCTCTGCATTATTTTGCTTTGATTTCATACCATCTCTGATTTATTGTCAATATTTTTACTGGAATTCTTCACTCTGTAGTGAATAGAAGCTGATAAGGTAACTTTTACTGACAACTATCAAATATTAACCGAAGATACATAGTTTACGTAAGGTTTTATGAAAAAATATCGACTGTTTGGGGCGATCAGTGCTGTTTGTGTTGCGTTGTCAATTCTTTATTCCTTTGTAGGAGTTTCCCAAACTCCTATACCCAGAGTACAACTCTCTACTAACCCACCTTTAGAACAGATTCATCCCTTTGAAGCAGGAACAGATAAACCACAATCTCCCGTTACACTAACGCTACAAGCTCTTGATGCTATAGGTAAACCCTTAGAAAATACCAAAATTAGCTTACAAATTCTGACACCACCACCTAATCCTTGGTTGACTACAGATTTCCCCATTGTCGAGGGAACAAAATTACTACAAATGGATGCGGCTGCACCTGATGGTAAGTTAGAAATTCAGCAGATGTTACCTATCCGTGGGAACTACCAACTGCGGGTAAATGTGTCACCCTTAGTAGCAAATGCTTTTACCCCCTATGAACAAACCTTGAATTTGAATATCCAAGAAAATCCAGTTAAATACAAATATTTTGCTGTTTTTGCAGCTATCTTACTATCAGTTGGATTATTAGGTGGTTGGGTTATCGGCGGACAAGAAGAACTACGACAAGGAGAAATTGCGCCGCAATCTGTGCGTCTTTTGTTAAGTGCATTGACAGTGGTGGCTATAGTAACTTTATTGTTTATTAACATTAGTGCAGAAGTTGCAGAGGCTCACGGTAGTGGACACTCAAGCGGTAAAGAAGAAATCGCACCATCAGTCCAAAAATCTCAAGGATTAGAAGTCCGTGTTGAGGGAAATAAAAACGCAACGGTAGGAAAACTTGCGAATTTAACAGTGAATGTAAAGGATACTGCAACAGGACAACCTATCAAGGATGTAGGGTTACAGGTGAAGGCGATCGCTCTAGAAGATAATTTAACAGTCTTTGCCTACAAGGGAGTTACTGACCAAGAAGGCAAGTTAACATGGCAAGAGCAATTTTTTGATGGCGCACCTCACAAAGTTGAGGTCGAAGCAACTCCTAGCCCTGGATCTAAGCGTCAATTTCCAGTGGTGAAAGTCGCACAAGAAGTTGAAGTTGAGGGAATTGCACCGCCAATGTACATCCGGTTGATTGGTTTATTCTACTTTACTGCCATTGTGGGTATTGGTATGGCAATAGGATTGCTAATACAACAGCGGCGAAAACCACAAGCTGGGGCAAATTAAAAGCATCAACGCTTGACACTACGCCGTATCAATATTCCTAAAATACCCAGTCCTAAGAATACAGCACTAGCGATCGCCAGAATATTCCATTCTTGTTTAGTCGTGCTAGTTGCAGTTTTTTCTGACTGGGTTAATTTTTTGGATGAAGGAGATGGTGCATTCACACCAGATGCAACCGTAACCTGATATTTCATCTGAAATGACTGGAAATTACCTTCAGTTTTAGGCGTACAGTTTAACTCCAGTTGATAAATTCCAGTATTGGGAAAGACAATATCTGCTCCAGGAATACCTTGATATTTTTCAACTGAGATAGCTTTGACAGTAGGTTGTAGCACTGGTAAATCAGCAGGTTTACGAGGTTGCAAGTAAACAGCCATTTGACAATTAGCCTGCTCTAGTGGCAGGATTTTTCCTCCTTTGCGGGTAAGTGCAACCCAGGCTTTAGCATATTCTCCAGCTTTGGGAGTATGGTAAGGCTCAATGTGCCAAGTGCCTGCCACATCCCCTGATACTTGAATATTGTGAGCAGTAGCAGGAGTCACAAATAAGGCGAAAAACAGCGTGTAGCTTAGAGTTTTATTGATAGTTGATAGATATAACATTTTATTTGTAACCTTCACACAAGCCACAGCCTACGTCAAAAGAGAAGCATTCAAACTTAACTTTTTTAGTGATTTTATTTATAAGTACCCAAGCAAAATTAATTTAACATATTGAGTGAAAACAAAAATGTCTGTATTCCTTACCTGTTAAGAGTTCCCTGTTCCCTCTCCCAAATATAAAATTTATTTTGCACGACTACTTATCTTTTAGGAAAGTATTCAATTTTCAATTGCTTGCGCGATAGCGTTCAGCGCTCCGTAGGAATCGCTAACCCAAATCCAGATCCCTCAGTACGACGCGAGCGATCGCTTCGTCTGTCAAGGGTAAGTGAACAATGAAGGTGCTACCCTTACCAAGTTGGCTTTGCAACTGTATACTACCTCTATGAGCCTGAACAATTGCTTGCGCGATCGCTAATCCCAATCCAGATCCACCAGTACGACGCGAGCGATCGCTATTCACTCGATAAAAACGTTCAAAAATTCGCTTTTGCTCCGGCGACGCAATGCCAATGCCTGTATCTTTAACTTCAATCACTGCATCAGTATTGCTGCGTTTGAGGATAACAGTTACACAACCACCAGCAGGGGTATATTGAATAGCATTAGCAATGAGATTAGAAAGCACACGTAACAGTTGGTCTTCATCTCCCATCACGTATAAAAACTCCTGGCATAAAACCGAAGATGTTAACTGCAAAGAAGCCGCAGCCGCTAACGCTGAAAATTCTTCTATCAGGTCATTAATCAAAACATTCAGACAGCAATGTATTTGTTGTGTCGCTAACATTTGCTGTTCCAATCGAGACAGTAACAGCATATCCTGAACTAGTTCAGCTAGGCGATGATTCTGACGTTGAATAGATGTCAAAATATCTTGCACTTCCTCCGGCAGATACTCCATATCAAATAAAGTTTCTACCGTCGCATTAATCGCTGCCAGAGGAGTACGCAACTCATGAGAGGCATCAGACGTAAACTGTTGCATTTGTTTATAAGACCTGTCAATTGGTCGCATTGCTAACCCTGCCAGCCACCAACTAGAACCGCCAACTAACAATACCGTAATTGGCAATCCTACCGCCAAAATTAACTTCAAAGCAGCGAGACGACTATCAAGGTCATTGAGATTACGCCCTACCTGAATATAGCCCCAATTTTGATTATCTTGAGTGTGCAGCAGTAGAGACTTTTGACTGTAGCGATTGCCTTGTAAATCTTTGACTATTTGCCACACTTGGGTTTGCACAGTCGGTGGCAATTCATCAGCTTGGAAACCTGCCACTGCAATTAACCGTCCTGAACCATCGACAAAACGGATGTAATATTGCTTATCTTTGTATACAGAACTAAAAATACCGTGTTCATCAGGGGTGCTTTGACCGTGACTCAGGATCTTTTGGGTAGGGCAACTGGACTCAGCTAAACAAATATTTGGTAAAACCTGCTGGAAAACTGGCTCTGTCAGACCGGGTTGTTTCAAATTCGGTTCAATTACATCATGTAGTGTCCCTGCTACCGATTCCAGTTCCCGGTTGATAGAAGCCACATAAGCATCAATAATTACCTTGTAAACCACAAAACCGCACAAGGATAGAATCAGAGCCATAACTACCGCATACCAGGTAGCCAATTGCCAGCGAGTCTTACGAAATAGTCGAATCTGCATTGCCAGGATTAAAACGATAGCCCATACTAGGGATAGTTTCGATTAGCCCATCACAACCATATTCCGATAACTTGCGTCGCAAAAGTCGAATTTGGGCTGCTACTACATTACTAACGCGTTCTGCACTAAAAGCATACAGATGATTCAAAATTTGGTCGCGGGTAATAACTGTATTAGGACGTTTCATCAAGTATTCTAATAATTGGAATTCTTTTTTTGTTAAATAAATTACCTTATTTTCACCATTCGGGTACTGTCGAGAAACTGTACAATTACCGCAGTCTAGGATCAGACCACCAACTTGCAATTGTAAAGGCTGGAACTGAGACGTAAGCGATGCGCCTCCTAAAGCAGATCGCCTTTGCAAAGCCCGCAACCGTGCCAGCAGTTCTACCATACCAAATGGCTTTACCAAATAGTCATCAGCCCCTGCATCTAGTCCTGCTACCTTATCTGCCATGCTATCTTTAGCAGTTAGCATCAGCACTGGTAAAGCATCACCCCGATCCCGTAATCGCTTACATAGTTCTATCCCTGACATTCCTGGTAACAACCAATCAAAGATTGCCAGTGTATATTGAGTCAAATCATCTTCTAAATAAATCCAGGCTTCGTTTCCATCCAAAACCCAATCAACAATATATTTTTCTTTACTCAACTTTCGCTGAATCGACGCACCCAAATCTGGCTCATCTTCAACAAGCAAAACTTTCATAAGCAGCAGATGTATTTTAGTAATTTGTTCATTAAATTAGACGCAATTGAGCGACACCAATTGGTAACTCTGCATTTATACCAGCGAAAAGGTTAGATATATTGTAGAAATTATTATCAGTAGTAACTGCTGTTTTTTTAACATTATTCATTGTTCTATTCATTACGCTTTCATAATCACTTTACTAAATTCATTAATAATCAGAATTATTTTCAGTGAAAGATGTTACCTCTTAATAGTTTGACAAAATAAGATGAAATTTGGGTGAAATTTTCGCTAGTTACAGAGATTTCTTAAAAAAACAAATAAGTGACCTTTGATGAAGCTATAATACTTTTGTAAATGTATCATTTTTTATAGTCTTAAAGCTATCTCTAACGCTGTTTCAGCTTATAATGATGTTGACAAATAGTTGAAAAAGCAAGATATTCATACTGAATGTTTTGTCATACATTTAACTGAAAATATACTCTTGTAGATTTGTGTGGCAACGACGGAGGTAACTCAGTGCTTGTTTTTCTAAGTAACGAACTCTCCTCTCACTAATGTTAAGCTGTTGAGCTACCTGCGTCAAAGTGAGTTCGCAATTATCTTCTAAGCCATAATGCAAAATTAAGACTTGTTGCTGCTGTGGAGTTAATTCTCTCAGTGAGAGATAGATATCTTGACGCATTAAATTTTGAGTTACTTGGATTTCAGGGGAGGCTTCTGGAACTTCTGTTAAAAATTCTTGCAATTCTGTGTCCTCGTTATCGCCCACTTGTTTATCAAATGAGACAGGTTGACGAGATATCATCAGCAGTTCGCGGATTTGAGCAGGGTTTAATTTCATCTTTTCTGCAATTTCAGACATACTAGGACTGCGCTTTAATTTTTGAGATAATTCCCTTTGCACTTTTTTAAGTTTATTCAACTTTTCGGTAAGATGAATTGGCAGTCTAATAGTTCGTGATTGCTGAGATATTGCTCGTGTCATTCCCTGGCTAATCCACCAATAAGCATAGGTAGAAAACTTATAGCCACGAGTGGGGTCAAATTTCTCTACACCACGCTCTAAACCTAATGAACCTTCCTGAATTAAATCCATAAACTCCACATTTCGTCCTTGATATTTTTGGGCAATAGAAACCACTAAACGAAGATTTGCTGCCATCATCTTTTGCTTCGCCTGTATACCGTGCTGAAAAATTTCCTTCACTTTTATTTCACTAAGCTGTACATATTTAGCTAATTCTTTTTGAGATGGTTCGTGATTGAGTTGTTTTGTTAAAGTTTCTTTCTGTTTATATAAGATAATCATCTGCTGTACCTGTTTGCTATATAAAATTTCTTCCTCATGAGTCAACAATGGTACACGAACAATATCTTGCAGATAATTCCGAACTATATCTGTGCTGAATTTAGTCTTTGAAGTTGTTGTAATTATGTTACGATTTGGCATATATTTAGTATTTTTTGTGTATGTAAAAATTACAGCAGATTCGATGTTGATGAAGTACAGTAACCGATTGAACTTCAAGCTTGAAAACTACATTCTGAAATTGGTGTACCTCATTTACTCCAAAAGTGCTGTAAGTATATTTATATAAATTATTCATTCATGTTACGATAAGTAGCTACGGCTGAAGGAGAACTCCGATTGAGGTAGCGGAATATCCAATATTTAAAAATTGTATCCATGATGACTGGTACAGTAGCAATAAATAAAGAAGTAAGACTTTTATTTTCTGGTAAACCGTAATGTTTTAAAGTACTTTCTAGAATTATTCCCCAACCATAGGAGGAGTGAAACCCGACAAATATATCTGTAGATAGAATAATTAAAAAAGCTTTGGCAGAGTCGCTTAAACTATAAGTTATATCGCCAGCAAAAGACCCAAGAATAGATAGCTGCTGCTTATTGGTTAAAATTAAAATAATTAATGTGATGGCTGTAAGTATATCTGTAAAAACATTTGTTACTGCATTAATACTTTTAATTTTATTGTCTGCTACTAACGCAATAGCTTTTTTCTTAATCTTCTTTTGAACAAGCTCGTCAGAGAATGTGGTGATTTTACCTATTTGAGCTTCAAAATAAACACTTTGCTCAAATCTCTTGAGTTCCGCTAAGGCTTTTTCTTCTTGAGAAGAATTTAAGAAAATATTTGACTCTTGTGAATTCCAGAATCTCTCAACTAGGGGAGTGATTACAAAGTTTCTCGAAAGCTGATTTATCAGTAATGGAACTACAATCAAAATTAACAAAAAACGGACTGAGGAAATTGTTTGAAGTCGAGAAGCGCGAAACTCTTCAATAACCTTTGTTTCGGCATTTGGATCTAACTGCTGCTGAAATTTTCCTATTGTCCGCAGGATAGAGCGAGGAATAAAGCTCATCTTTTGAGATGATGACTTTGGTTTCATTTTAATTTATAGGCATCAAAATTGTAGTTGCACCCATAATTTAGTGAGGCAACTGCGGCGTTTTAAAGAGCTATAAGATTTACAGCAGTTTTCACCTATTTCAATCACATCTATCATAGGGGCTCAGCATTGCGCTTTACCCCTACAATATGGTGTATTTACAGTCAGATACTGTCAGACTTAAGTCTCTAAATTCTACTTTACAAAAATCGTGTGAAATTCAGATGAAAAATCAGTTTTTTCAAGATGTTGTTCCAGTTTGATACTGAATCTGGGCTATTTACCCCCTTTATATTCTTCTGTTCTGGTACAACGATATGCTTTGCGATCGCACTGTTCAAACTACTATTGACAACTCTGAAAGTGCTTTACCTTGGACATGAACATCAAACTTATGAGTAGCATTTGGGGTATTAGCGGTATTAGGAACAGCAGCACTATTTCCTAAATGAGAAAACTTAGCATCATTTGGATTTTTCGCCCAAGCAGTAGGAACTGACGCAACAATAGATAAAGTAAAAACAACCGCATAAATCAGATTTTTCATCAAAACACTCCTTGTTGTTTGATTAACTCTATATCTATAATTGTGAATGATAGTGATGAAATTTAAATGAAATATTGCA
>NZ_JBPWOA010000056.1:0-38666 GCF_051781005.1 Anabaena sp. WFMT
ACGCCGTAGAAACAGCCAGAAACGCCCCAGGATACAGAGAATATTGTCAACACCAAAAACGAATCGAAACCAGAGTCAGAGACTGGGTAAAATGCACAATCAGACACCAATGGTATACCCCCTACGCCAGTTATCCCAACCGCCCACTAGGAACATACATCAACACATTTGCCCTAGCAATAGCAGATATAAGAGAAATAAAAAAACAACAAAACCAAAACAACCTACTTCCCTTTGAAAAACCAAAAAGCCAAAACCAGCAACGCAGCGAAAAAACGCAAAGACGCATCAGGAGTATAGTACAAACATTAGAAATACAACAAAGAATACAGAAAAACAGAGATACAGAAATACAGAATACCTTGCCAGTACAAACAGAATTAAACACAGAAGTAGAACTAGAAACAGAACTAACAGAAACAGGATTAAGCGAAATAGTAACCGAAAGGAGCAAACAAATAAGCGCAGAATATAAAATTCTGTACAACAAAACCCTGAGTCAAAACACACTATACAAACATAAACACTTATGGCATCCCCAATGGTACATACCAGACCCGTGGATAGAAAACAGCATCACCCACAAAAGCGTTAAAGCAAATAATAACCAACAAAATCGAATTCAATTAAACAGCATTAACCCATCAGATAACATCCTGAATAGAAACATCAACCCAGGAAACAGCCAAGAGCTAAAAAATAGCGCAAACCCTTACAGTGAAGACAATTACACCCACTTTGACATAGAAACACCAACGTGGAAAAAACAACAAGCCCAAAACCCTTACTCAGAGAGCGATTACACACACTTCCCCTATATGAAGGTTTTATGCTTACCGCCAGCGGCGACAGACCTTGAGGGTCTGGAAGCTGTACAGGTAAATGAACAAAGGCAGGAAAATCAGGATTGTGATCTGGATTCTCAGAAGAGTGACAACGAATTAGAAATAATTCAGCTGTCAGGAAATCAGGAATTCATAAATTCTGCTAATAATCTTGAAACTGATCTAATTCAATCCAACAATCAATTAGAGCTAACAGTTCAAACGATTGGGTTTCAATCAAATCAAGCTTCTTCTCATCAGGATTTATTATCTTCTTTCCTCGGCGGCGACTCGCCAAAAAGCGATAATCAAAACTTATCAATGGTGGGGAATGACCGAAGAAGCAGGGGAGTAGGGGGCAGGGAGCAGGGGGCAGAAGAAACAGTAGAAGATTCACTCTACAGCGCCAATAATGGGCAGGAAAGTGGCTTGATTGGTGATTTGAGTGCTGATGATGACTCAAGGATTGAGGAACTCAAGCGGGTGACAAAACTGCGGCTAATGGCAGTAGTTCATGCCCAGAAAAAGGTGCGGGAATACGGAGTGATTTCCAGGCGGCTCATTTGTGGTCAAGAGCGCCTACACTTGGAGATGACCTTCCGAATGCAATTTTACCTTGATTCGGGTCATGAAGTGCTAGTCGCAGAAGCTACTGCGTGGGCAGCAGGGAATCCTTGCGATCGCTTAAAGGATAATGTGTCCGTTTTTTAACTATAAAGTGTCCGCAGTGCAGAACTTAACTAGCAAGAGTATTTGAAAATTTGGAATGCGTTAGCGAAGCTAAACCAAGTTATCGCTTGCAAAGTGAGGTAACGAAAAATTAAACATTTCAGTCTTTCAGAAGCGGACATTGTATCTTTTATTTCCGTCCAAATTATCCTTTGAGTGACACACGACTCCTTTTTGGTCTACTGAATTTATATTACATATAAAACTAAAAACATTATTAAATGAAATAAGTATGAGTAATGAATTATCATCAACTATTCGAGAGAAATTGGCAGAGCTAGAGCATATTCAATGGGCACATTGGACGGCTTATATGCTTGATAATCTAACGCCAGAGAATATTGAGCGTTGGCGGCAGCAAATTAATACCCCTTATAGTGAATTGTCAGATAAAGAGAAAGATAGTGATCGAAAATGGGCCGATAAAGTTTTGAAAATTTTAAAAAATAGCTCTTTTGAACAATTGAAGTCTAATGAATAACTTTACAATGGAGGTCATCGGTTTTAATGGTATTTTTATTTTTAAATTTTTGTAAAATATCTATTAAATAATTGAATTAAGGAATAAATGAGCAAAAATAAGTATGGGACAGCTAAAATCAAAGGAACATATTTTTCAACTTGAGTTAAGCGCCAGTATTGTATATTCTTCTTTTCTTCTTTTAAAATTTGCCATTCTCTAGCATAACAAGGGTAGGGTAAATACTTTTCCATTTCATGGATAACTTTAAATTTAAGAGAGCTAAGCTGTTTATATGAATTTATATTAATAATCCATACAAAGCACAGAAAAATTCCTAGTAATGCTGATAATAACAGCAAAAATAACTTGTCTATTGGCAGAATCGACTTTTCAATTGACGTAAATATTAAAGTTAGTATAGCGGATAGTAACGTAGTGTAAAACGCATTTATTTGCCCTCTTCTAGCACTGTTTCTATCCATCATTTCTACATATATTTTATATTCCTCTAATAAATGGAGTTGAAAATTTTCTCCATAGTTATTTTTGGCTAACTCTGGAGAATTAGTTTTTATTACTTTATCGTCTGATCGGACACTGTGTATCTGATTAATTTCAGGCTTTAGTTCGTCAGGAAACTGCATCAGTATTATCCTTAATTAATGTCAATACAATAAATATATATTTGTAACGACCTGCAATCAAGGCATTTTCAAACCAGAATATATAATTAAGTACAGTAAGGCGAACCCATTCCCACAAACGTTAACAACGATGCTCCAGACTCCCACCCTATTTCCTGGCGTGATGATTTCTAGCACCTTTACCGACTTGGAGGAACATCGCCAAGTGCTTACCAAAGCACTGAATGATTACGGATTAATGCACGTTGCCATGGAAAATTCACCTGCACTTGCCGATGTAGACGTGCTTGAATCTTCATACAGTATGGTTCGTAAGGCATCTGCTTATATCCTTGTGATTGGTCATAGATATGGTCAAACGCCAGCTTGCACAGAGCGTAATCCTAAAGGGCTATCGATCACGGAACTAGAGTTTGAGGAGGCACAAAGACTTGGTCGTCCAGTATTGGTATTCATAATGGGCGAATATCATTTACTCCGCAAGGATGATATTGAAACTAACCCGGATAAGGAAGAGAAACTGAATGCGTTCCGTACAAGAGCAAAGATATCGCATGAAGATTCGTCAGTTAATCGTGTTTACTCGACTTTCGATAGCCTTGATGATTTTAAAGGCAAAGTTGGGCCTGCCGTAGCAAAACTAAAAGAGTTGCTTGATACGCCGACCTCTGACCAGTTGACGCAGCCTATATTAATAGTCTTTCCAGAAAAACCAAGACCGCCACAGCTATATGTTAACTCTCCATATCTTGCCAGCCATCAGTTCGTGGGGCGAGAAGAACACCTTCGCACACTTAATGAGTGGGCTCAACAGAGCGATCCACACTCAGCTCTTCTATTTGAAGCTATCGGGGGGAGTGGCAAAAGCATCTTGTCATGGACGTGGCTTCAGAATCAGTCTGACAAAATCGGTGTAGATTGGGCTGGTCGCTTTTGGTATTCCTTCTACGAAAGGGGAGCTGAAACGCGGGATTTTTTAATGCAAGCGCTCTCTTACATGACTGGGCAATCATATCAACAGCTCAACAAGAAGGCAGTGGGTGAACTTGTTGAGCAGCTATCACGGCAGTTGAGAGCAAGTCCGTGGTTGTTGATTCTTGATGGCATTGAGCGACTTCTCGTTTCATATAACCGTTTTGATGCTGCCTATGCCGATGATGATACGATAGGGACGGAAGATCAGATTAGCAAGCGCGATCCATTAGCTATGGTTCGCGAAGAAGATAGCGATCTGTTTAGATCCTTCTTAACTGCTGCGCCATCCAAGATTCTAATTACGTCTCGATTGACACCACGTTGTTTGGTCAATTCTTCGCATCAGCCACTTCCAGGACTGCATCATCAACGGTTACCAGGTCTACGCCCTGAGGATGCCGAGATGCTCTTTCGCTCTTGTGGCGTGCATGGTGATAGCCATGCTATTCGGTCGTACCTAAAAGAAAATTGTGACTGTCATCCACTTGTTATTGGTTTCATTGCTGGCTTAGTGAAGCGATATCTCCCATCTCGTGGCAATTTTGACGCTTGGGTTAAGTCTCCAAATGGCGGTCTAGCGCTTAACCTTGCCAAATTGAACCTTGTACAAAGACAAAACCACATTCTCGAAGCCGCAGTTAATGCTCTCTCTGCCGACAGCCGCGAGTTACTTGCTCTTGTTGCTATGGTTTTAAATGGTTTTGATTACAGAGTGCTAGATGCTCTAAACCAAGCACAGTTCGATCTCGAAGCAACTGTTACTGATTTGGAAGAGCGTGGTCTTCTGCTATTCGACAGACAGAACGGTTTATACGATCTGCATCCAGTTGTTCGCAGTGTTGTAGTCGGTGGTCTAGGCATCGTTGAGCGGGAGCGTTTTGGCGGACGAGTCATTGACTATTTTTCTGCTGCTGCGGCAACCCCCCTAAACGAAGCTGAAACTTTGGACGATGTTCAATCAGCCCTGAATATTGTCCACACATATTTAGCGATGGACAAGCTTGAGGATGCTTGGAAATTCTTTGACTCAGGGCTTGGGGAAGCATTGTGGCTAAACTTGGAAGCATACGAGAGAATGCTCGCAATTCTACGCCCGTTATTTGCTGATAACTGGATTAATTTAAACGGGAGTTTACCTGATCAGTATGCTTCTCAAGTCTTAAATTGGGCAGGGGTAACTCTAGCAAGTGTTGATCTCCATCAAGAAGCCCTTTGTAGCTACGTGGCTGCGATAAAAATCAGCTTAAAAAACAATAATTGGCAAAGCGTATTAACGAATTTAAACAATATTGCTGTATCAGCACAAGATATAGAAAAGCTGGCTTTAGCAAATAGAGTATCAAGCATTTGCATTGCTTTGAGTGAGGTCACTTGTGATGACGAATCGCTTTTTATGTCGCATTTGGAAAGCATGCGCCTTGCAAACATCGTCGGCAATAAACACCTGTCAGAGGAGCACTGGCATAAGTTAGATCCTATGGGACGAGACTGGAGTCTTGCGCGTTATCGGCCTGGAGCTGCTGAGGTTGCACGCCTTAGATATCAGCTGTCCCATAACTGCCTGATTGAAGCAGATTTACAGGCTGCAGAGGATATTGCAACTAGTAGTCGGGCAAGCCGCTGCGTCCGACGTCAGTTACACCAATTAAGAGGCGAGTGGCTACTGAAAGAAAAACAGTATGTGCTTGCAGCTACTAGCCTGGAAAAAGCGGCTCAAATGGCTCGATTAGTTGGACTTCGTGATGCAGTAGCAGAAACTCAACTAGCTTTAGCTAAGTATTATGAAGGAACTTTAGCGTATCCAAGAGAAGAGGCTGAGCGGCTCTCGGCTGAGAAAAAGTGTTCAGAACTTAACTTGGCTCTACTTTGGGAGGCGATTGGCGATAAAGCCCGTTCGCTAGAGTACGCACGAAAAGCGTTTGAAAAAGCATGTGCCGACGGTGAACCCTACGTCTATCGCCATGATTTGGATATTGCTTGCGAGTTGATCAAGCGGTTGAATGGAGAAGAGCCTAAGTGTAAATTGCATAGCCCAAACCATGATTTTACGGTTCTGTGTCCTCATCCAGTAGATTTCGATCCCTTACTGAAGGAGATTGAAGCGATAGTTGAGCGGCTCAGGGTTGAAAATAAAGATGCTATCGAGCAGCATACGAAACGTCCACTGGAGGAAAGACAAATCGCACGTAAAGGGCACTTGATTCATAAGTTAAAGGCTAAGGATTCAACTGGCAGATGGGCATACTATTTTGTTTTAATCGAACCGTCTAGAGAGAAAGACTTCATGAGTGCTCTAGATTCTACTGCCACCCTTGATCTAGAAGAGTATGGAGTGGTTATTGCATCTAACTATGGTGGCGAGCCAAGTACAGAGGTCAAGAAATTACTTCTAGAAAAGTATGGATTTAGTATATAGCAATCCTAAATGAGATCCAAACAAGGTTGATATTGTTTTAGTTTAGGAAAATCAAAATCCAAATAGTTGTGGAGTCAGATCATGGAGATTCCCAAGTTGCACAAGAAATTATGCTCATTGAGCGTGGTGCTTTACAACCAGAAAACTTGGGACTAAAACTAGCAGAAGCCAAAACCTTGCTACAAAATCTCCAACACACCCTAGTCGAGCAACAAGTAGCAGAGTATTCTCAACAACAGGAAGTATGTTTGCACTGTAACAAGAAACTGTTGCATAAAGACAAGCGTACAATTGTATACCGCACATTATTTGGCAAGTTACATCTCCAATGCCCTCGACTATTTCGCTGCCCGTGTCAGGAGCAACCAACCCGTAGCTTTAACCCAGTGGCCAACTTACTACCAGAACGCACTTCAAGAGAACTATTGTATCTGGAATCCAAGTATGGGTCTTTGATGTCTTATGGACTATCTGTGAAACTATTACAGGAAGTATTACCAATAGAAGGTGAAATAAACACTACAGCGATACGGAATAACTTACACACAATTGGTCAACGCTTAGAAGACGAGTTGGGGGAAGAGAAAGGAGGATACATTGAAGGCTGTCCGAGAGATTGGGAAGAATTGCCCCGACCTGATTTACCTTTGGTACTGGGAATGGATGGTGGATATGTTCGTTCCTACGACAAAAAATCGCTTTCTAAAGGTAATTTTGAAGTTATCGTGGGTAAGAGTATAAAAGCAGATGGTACATCCAAGCGATTTGGGGGAGTTTATGCTTACGATACCAAACCCCAACGTCGGATCTTTGAGGTCTTGAAATCTCTTGGAATGCAGATGAATCAACAAGTAACTTTCCTCTCAGACGGTGATGAAAAGATACGCGAACTACAGCTTTATCTCAATCCCAACGCAGAATATATCCTGGATTGGTTTCATATCACTATGCGACTGACAGTAATGAATCAGACGGCAAAAGGACTTAGCAAAAAAGATACTGAACTAGACACAGACATACCCAAAGAGCTAGAACGGATTAAGTGGTATTTGTGGCATGGAAACCTGTTCAGAGCATTGCAACTGATAAAAGACCTTGTGGACGACCTAGAAATTATGATTTTTGATGGTAATAGCCGAATAGAGCTAAAAAACCTGTTTAAAATGGTGCGGGAGTTTGAGAGCTATATTTCCAACAATGGGGCTTATATCCCAAACTATGGAGAACGTTGGCGAAATGGTGAAGCTATTGCCACTGGGTTCGTAGAATCAACGGTTAATCAAGTCATTAGCAAGCGGTTTGTCAAGAAACAGCAAATGCGGTGGACTCCTAAAGGTGTTCATCTTCTGCTCCAGGTCAGAATTTTGGTTCTCAATGAAGAGTTAGAAAGCAAATTCCAGCAATGGTATCCTGGTTTTAGAGTAGATAGCCAGCCGACCCAAGAAATACCTCATGTCGCTTAAATTCTCAGTAATTAAGGTAATTTAAATTACTTTTCAGTGATGATTTTCCGGAAAATGCTGGTTTGTTTTTATGTCTATGTGCAAACCCAACTTTGGAGCGTAAGTTGGTAAAATCAGAGCATATACCCTAAGTTTTTCAGGGGGTTGAGTTATGAGAACACAAACCCTCCAACTACCGAAAGTTGGTAAAACCGAAAAACAAGAACGTCAATCACCTAACTTTCGCAAATACTCCGAGGTCAGGACTAGGGAACATTTGTTACCGGAAGAAGTTGAGTTGATGCGGTCAGCTATCAAAAAATACAAGGGTCGCCACGCTCACCGAGACTCAACCCTAATTCTGTTGATCTACCGTCACGGATTGCGAGTGGCA
Source organism: Anabaena sp. WFMT (assembly GCF_051781005.1). NCBI lineage: Bacteria > Bacillati > Cyanobacteriota > Cyanophyceae > Nostocales > Nostocaceae > Anabaena > Anabaena sp. WFMT. Next base: position 7,888 of record NZ_JBPWOA010000056.1, read on the forward strand.
GAGGTGGCATCGTTGCGATGGGAGCAAATAGATTGGAATGGTGGGACAATTTACGTAAAGCGAGTCAAAAAAGGAACACCCTCGATTCAACCCCTTTCGGGTTTGGAGATCCGCTCTCTCCGTCATCTGCAACGAGATTATCCTGCTAGTCCCTATATTTTCCAGTCTTCTCGACTTGGCCCGTTGGCACATGATACGATCGCCGGCATTGTTAAGCGGGCTGGTGAATTAGCTGGTTTGCCTTTCCCTATTCATGCTCATATGCTGCGGCATGGAACAGGTTATTATCTGGCGAATCGAGGCATTGATACCCGAACAATTCAGAGTTATTTGGGGCATAAAAATATTCAGCATACTGTTCGTTACACCGAACTTGCATCTACCAAGTTTCATGGGCTTTGGGATGATTAATTTTTAAACCCCTTGGTTATTTCTTGCCCATCTCCCCCGAAAAAAATCGCTCTCCAGATAGCCCAAAGGCAACAATATGTCTGTCCTGTATGCGGGGAATCTCTATTAAATGATGAGGAATTACATCTTCATCATAAAAAGCCAAAATCGCAGGGTGGTGGTGACAATTACGGCAACCTACAACTCGTACATCTGTACTGTCATCAGCAAATACATTCTGGAACAATAAGTAGTTGTGACTTGCTTGAGCCGGATGCGTTGTAAGGCGCAAGTCCGGTTCTGAGGGGGCGGGATTATAGCGATATAGTCCTGCTACCCGACCACAGTCTAGCCTTATGTGGCTTTCGAGTTGTTGTTTTGGAAGACTATAACTCTACTACATCAGCCCTCTCTTCATCCTCTTTTTTTGGCTACAGTATTGCTTTACACACCTTTAATTTTTTTTGTTTACCTACTTATCAACAATTTTGATCTTTGGGCTGTCACCTTCAAGCCGTAGACAGGATTATTAACAATATCATTACCGTAGGGTGTGAGATTTGAAAAATTTCCATTCTGGGACATCTGCCTGTTTGTGCAATTGTCCTTCCACCAACACCAGGCTAACCAGCCAATTTCCTCCTTTTTTAATAGCCGTAAAAATGCTTGATAGGTAAAACCATTTTGGGGTGCATGATTGCTATTACCACCATCAAGGTCATAATAGCAATATTGAGTTTTCCCATTGATTTCTTCATCTTGCTTATTAGCGATTTCACCAAAAACAATCGGTAAATTGGCCTTAATAGCAGTCTTAAACTGTGGTATTCCATCATATCCAGCCCAATAACTATGACCACTAAATAGAAGATTATGATCATGATCCTGATCAATTAACTCCTTGCCAATTTTCGTAAAAACTTCAATTGATGTACCACAATCTGGTGCATCAATCATAATCGGTAAATGTAAATGCTGGCGTATTTTTTTAATAGCAGTTTTGTAAGCAGTTTTGTAAGTATTTAATGCAACCGCAGAATTATTTGTCCAGCGATAAAAACCCAATTCGTTTGCGAGATTAATGATCAGATATTTTTGATGCTTCTTAAGTACGTTAAGGACAGGTTCGGAAGTCCACCAGGGAATTAACTGAGTATTTAATATCTTGACATCAGGTTTACAGGTGGAATCACTCAGAAATAGAATCGGAATAATTCGGCTCATCTTACATTTAGTGAGAAAATTATCCAAGTCTTTAATTGAATAACCTGGGCGACTAGGTTGTCCATAATTCTTATACCATTGTATTCTGACGGCGTTAGCTCCAGTTTTTTCTAGTTCTGCCAGTTTATCGGTTTGAGGAAAATTCCAGTCATCTAGTAAGGGTAGATTAATTCCTCGGAGAATTACTTTGTTGCCTAAAGGATCATACAAGTATCTCCCTTTTGTGTAAAAGGTACTTCTCTGACTGCTTTTTGTCAAATTATATGACTTAGCAATAGCTTCATAAGAAAGCAATAAATTAGAAATACAACCGACTCCAGCCCAAGTTAAAAATTCCCGACGATTCATAATAAATTCTTATTTTTTAATTGCAAATATTTTTATCTATTTCCTGTACATTAGAATTGTTTTTTAGATAATCATGTAGCCAGTTGCAGCTTCTAACAATTAACTGATCAAAATCTAGAGTTTCGGCTTTCCAAATTTCCACTATTCCGTTGTCATTAACAGAAACAATTTTTCTACTATCTCGACTAAAACTGAGATTCCAGAAGGGATATTCATTTCCTTCGATGTTTTTAATTTCTTGACCATTCGTTATTTGCCAAAGTCTGATTGTACCATCAGCACTGGCAGATGCTAGAATTTTGCTATCAGAACTAAAGCTAATTTTGGTAACTTGGGCTGTATGACCTTTGAGTGTTTTCAATTCTTTTCCGTCCAAGTTCCAAAGTTTAATAGTTTTATCCTGACTAGCTGAGGCAATTATTTGATTATCGGGGCTGAAATTGACATTTGTAATATAACTATTATGTCCTTTAAAAGTTTTCAGATTTTCTCCCTTTAAGTTCCACAGCTTGATTGTTCCATCATTATGACCAGAAATAATAGTTTTATGATTGGGACTAAAATTAACACTGCGAATTTTCCCACCATATCCTGAAAATGTTCTCAGTTCTTGACCATTTATATTCCATAGTTTGATAGTACCATCATAACTAGCACTGACTAGGGTTTGACCATCTGAACTAAAGCTAATATCTGTAACTTGATCTTTATGTCCTTGGAATATTTTGATATTTTGACCATTTAAGTTCCAAAGTTTGATGGTTTTATCAGAATTAGCAGTAGCTATTATTTGTCCTTCGGGACTAAAATTAACAGTCCAAATTCGATTCCATTCATTATTAATATTTGTGTTGATAGATGTAATTAGTTGACCATCAAAATTCCAAAGTTTAATAGTTTGATCATCTCCTGCTGAAGCGATGATTTTACCATCAGGACTAAAACTCACACCCCAGAGAGAATCATTATGTCCAATTAAAGTTTTGGGTTCTTGATTATCAAGATTCCAAAGTTTAACTGTGTTGTCAGCACTTGCAGAAGCTATTATTTTATTATCGGGGCTAAAACTGGAACTAAAAACAGAATTGTTATGCCCTTTTAAAGTTTTCAATTTTCTCCCATCAATACTCCATAATTTAACTGTTTTATCAGCACTTGTAGAAGCAATAATTTTACCATCAGGACTAAAATTGACACTAATCACATAATTTTCATGTTTACCAATAGTTTTGATTTCTTGTCCATCTAAATTCCATAGTTTGACAGCGCTGTCTCCTCCCGCAGTAGCTATTAATTGACTATCTGGACTAAAACTAACACCAAAAATAGATTGGTTACTCGCTCTAAAGGTTTTGATTTCTTCTCCATTTGTACTCCAAATGATGAGGACACCCCCTAAATCAGCAGTGACGATGTTTTTGCCATCAGGACTACAACTGATACTCCAAACAGAATCTTTATGCCCTTTAAGAGTTTTGACTTCTTGTCCATCAATATGCCAAAGTTTGACGGTATTATCTTGATTAGAAGCAGCAATTAATTTACTATCTGGGATAAAACAAACACTACTCATGAAATTATCTTGATTATCTTGACCTTTGAAAGTGATTAATTCTTGTCCATTTATACTCCAAATTTTGATGGTATTGTCTGCACCAATAGCAGCAATAACTTTACTATTGTGGCTAAAATTCACATTTCTGAATCCTTGATTATTTCCAGTAAATTTTCTGATTTCTTTACCATTAATGTCCCAAATTATCACTGTATTATCTTCACTAGCAGTCGCAATAGTTTTACCATCTGGGCTAAAAATTACACTTCTAACTGCATCATTGTGTCCTTCTAAGCGATTTCGTTCTCTCACTTTGTAAACTGCACGTTGTAATGCTAATCTTACCGATTCTTTAGTATGAATATCTGCCCAATTTGCTGATTTTAATTGAATGGCTGCTTTTAGGGATGCAACTAAAGCATCAAGTTCTCTATTTGAGTTTAATAAAGCATTGGAAGAAATACTCAAAGATTTGATTTTTTCCTGTTGTATATCCTTAGTCATCATATTTGCCCAAATTCCAGCAATCATAACTGAAATTAAAGCAATCGCTAATACTCCTCCTCCTATCTGAATCCGTTTTTTAGCTTTTTGATTAGCTACTAATAAAACATCATTTGCTGTTGCTAAAATCCCAGATGCTTCTGCTTCTATTTGCAATTTTTTCTGAACATCTCGCTTTTCTAATTCCTGACTAGCATCTAAAAATTTACGATCTAAATCACTCAAACCTTTATCTGCTGCCCAATTACGAGCATCTTGTAAACTTTGACCACGCAATAAACGCGATTCATCTTGAAAATGAGAAGTAACCCAAATATTTAAATTTTGAGAGTAAGGTCGAATATTTGTTAATACTTTATCTAGCCATTTTTGATTAAATATTTCCGCATAAATACAATTATAAATTCTTAACTTTCCCTGTCGTTTAACAATTAATCCCGTTAATCTTAATTGAGTTTGTTCGGCACTATCATCAGCAATTATTTCTCCATCGGTTAATATTTCTTGATATAATCCTAATAATCGTCCAGTTTGATTTTCTGAACTTTGTAAAATGCGATCTCTGATAGTTTTTAAATGTTCTGGTTCATCTTGTGATTCCCAATTTTCAATAATTTGAGTTTGTACTAACTTCTTTACCCACTCCTTTTCTTGAAACTCTGGAAATGAATTATTATAATTACAAATTAATTGACAAAGCTTTTGGGTTAAAAATGGTTGTCCTCCAGTCCAATTTAACACTTCTGCTAATATTGCTTGTGGTCTAGGAACTATGTCTTCTAAACCTCTCATTAAAGATTCTACTTCATTTAATTGAAATCCATTTAATTCAATAGCTCGACCAATATTAAAAGGTGTGCGGTTTTTATCAGCAATTAAATTAGAGGGAGTTGCCACACCTAACAAACAAAAAGTGAGGCGTTGATATTCTGGATTATCTGCCCGTTGGTTATAACAAGCACGAATAAAGGCAAAAAAATCATCTTTAAAATTTATTCTTAAAATACTGTCAACTTCATCAATAAAAATAATAACTTTACCGGAAAATTCGGTTAATAATACATCATCAATTAATTCGCTCAATCTTTGTTTAGGTGGTAAAAATTCCCTTTCTCTCCACCAAGTCCCAAAATTCACTTTTTTAGATAAACCAAAACCCCGCAACAACTCAGAAACAAATCCTCCATACCATTCAGAAGGAGTAACATGACTACCAATTCTGGTTAAATCAACTGATGCACATTTTATTCCTTGTTCTTTAAGTTGTTTCATAGTATGTACTCGCAAACTCGATTTACCCATTTGCCGCGAGTTTAAAACATAACATAAATCGCCATTTTTTAACCCTTCATAGAGGTCAGAATCAGCTTGTCGGACTACGTAAGTTGGGTGCTGATATTCTAGGCTGCCTCCGAGTTTATAGTAATTTAAAGATGTCATTGTGTTTAAGAGTTTAAGTTCAAGACATTACTTTTGAAGTCTGACGCACAAGGCAAGTAATTGATTTAATTGAATAATTAAACTTTATAGGTTTTCTCTAGAATAAACATCTATTTTGGAATTTACCTGACTTTTTATGACATTTACTGATTTTCCCATGTAAAACTGATTTTTTCACCTATAAAATCAGGGTTAAACTACTGATTTTATATGTATAGACAGCAATTAAAGAAAAGAACATAATCTTAGGTAACGGGCAGTTTGCTATCACACTCACAAATAGAAAATAGAAGCAATCATGAAATTTAACTTATATCATGCAAGTATCGCAGCAATAGCAGTTATTACTTCACTTACTAGCTTCACTAACCTAGTGAAAGCACAGGAGTATCAAAATTTAGTTCCACTAGAACTATACTGGAGTCCTCAGAGAGAAGACAACTTTGTAACTGCTACTCCAGATGGTAAACGTAGTGCAGGAGAAGCTGGTTACAGTTATGCACGAACTGAAGCCTGTGTTTTTCGTAAGCAAAAGCCAGGAACAGTACCTCTCAATTTATATTGGAGCGCCCAAAGAGGGGATAATTTCACAACTGCAACTAGCGAAGGTGCTGCAAGTGCTAAAGAAGCAGGATACATTTTTGCCAGAGTTGAAGGATATGTTTTTCCTGCAAGTCAATGCCAATAATGGTGTTGAATAAACACCTAGTTTTTACTGGGAGCATCTTTTGCAAATATACCAGGCATCATTCTATTCGCCAGGGCAGGTGTTTTTACAAAAGTGAGATGCTCCCTCCCGTTTTTACTTCTATCCTTTTATTTATCAATACCCTCTTTACTGAACAAATATTGACTTCTACAAAATATCGGAGATATCCCATGTCCTTAATGAAATTACATCAGCAAGGGTAGGTTGGGTTGACGCAAGGAAACCCAACATCAAAAATTGTTGGTATTGTTATTTTTGGTATCTTAAGACCCAGATATCCGACTCTTACATCAAAAGTAATTCACTGTTATTTATCACCTGCTATATCTTCAAGTGTTCCCGAAAATATTGTTGATATAACTGACATCTCGTAGCCGCTTAGGTTATCCAACTTCCGACGAACAACCTGTTGGTTCTGCGGGGCAGCGAGTTAGCTATTTTCAAGGAGGCGCAATTTACTGGAATTCAGGTTCGCGCCAGGTTACTGTTACTTACAATTAGCTCTCTCCTGTCACAATCGCCAGAGCTAAATCTGAAAACTTTATTTAGAGAAGTTTTTAGTGATTTCTCAAGATTTCAAGATGTTTGAACTCTTTTGTTAGCAATAAAATTTTGAACCCTTGAGCATATCTAAATTTTAAATGTAAATAATTTGATCACTACATATTTCGATGAGGACATAATAATGGGTACTTATAACTTATCTAACTTGAACCATATTGATTCCCTACTGAGTTCTGGAAGAAAATGGGGTGCAGGTAATAGGGGAACAGGAGCAGCAGTCACTTATAACTTCTCTAATCTCGATGACAATACGCGTAACCCACTGACGAATGCACAGAGACAGAGAGTCCGAAGCGCATTTAATGCTTGGAGTGAAATTGCTAATATTCAGTTCATTGAAAGCCCGCTTCTCATCAACCAAATTACCTTGTTTGGAGTTACCAGCAGTGGTGGACAAACAAGATCTACGTCGAATAACACAGGAATTATTCGGGCGGATATCGATCTAGGTAGTGAATACGATTTTGCAAGCGGATCTTACAGTTATGGCGCTATACTCCTCCATGAAATCGGTCATGCTATTGGACTAAAACACCCTCATCACAATGGACGGAATGGCTTTAATGTGATTGCCAATCAGAATATTGACACAACGCTTTTTTCCGTCATGAGCTATCGTTCTTATGTCGGTCAGCCTGAGCCACTTGTCTATCGTCAAAGCTTTTTTCCAACTACACCAATGCTGAATGATATCGCTGCGATTCAGTATATCTATGGCGCAAACTGGAATACTCGTAACGGCAATACTACTTATCGGTGGAATAGCGGACAGCAGATTTTGGAGACGATTTGGGATGGAGGCGGCATTGATACGATTGATTGGTCAAACCAATCCTCAAACGCCTCTATTAATCTTAATGCCGGTGCGTGGAGTCAATTGGGATCTGGATATACCATCACGCGAACAGATGAAACAACCTTTGTTGAAAATCGTACCTTAGCGATCGCATTTGGCGTGACGATTGAAAATGCCACGGGTGGGACTGGAAATGACATAATTAATGGCAATCAAGTCAGCAATGTCTTGCAAGGTGGCAATGGCAACGATTTTATAGGTGCTTGGAGTGGCAACGATCAACTCTATGGAGGGGCTGGCAATGATTCTCTCTATGGAGATAGCGGCATCGATACTCTTGATGGCGGAAATGGCGACGATCTGTTATTCGGACACACGGATAACCAAAGTGTGATTGACGTTTTAGGGATAGACAACAACACTGACTATCTCTACGGTGGCAATGGCAACGATAAACTCTATGGTGGCAATGGCAACGATAAACTCTATGGCGGCAATGGCAACGACTATATAGATGGCGGCAGCGGCAACGATTACATGGAGGGCGGTAAGGGGAATGATACTTACATAGTAGATAGCTTTAGCGATCAAGTAGTGGAAAGTCCTCCAGGAGGATTTTTAATAGTCGCAGAAACTGATACTGTTCAATCTTCGATCAGCTACACTCTAACCAATAATGTCGAAAATCTTACCCTTCTCGGTACTGCCAATCTCAATGGCACGGGAAACGGCTCTTATAATCTTTTGCAAGGAAATGCTGGTAAAAATTCCCTCTTTGGTTTAGGGGGAGATGACACCCTATATGGCAATGCTGGTAATGACAGCCTATATGGCGATGCTGGTAATGACAGCCTATATGGTGGCAGCGGCAACGATTATATCGATGGCGGCAGCGGCAACGATTATATGGTTGGCGGGATGGGGGATGATACTTACGTAGTAGATAGTGTTGGCGATCAAGTAGTGGAACTTTCTTCGGCAATAGTAGGATCAGGAACTGATACCGTTCAATCTGCGATCGAATATACTCTACCTGCTTTTGTCGAAAATCTTATCCTTGTCGGTAATTTCAATATTGACGGCATCGGGGATGTCCTGAATAATCGTTTGCAAGGGAATAGTGGTAACAATTTCCTCTCTGGTTTAGGAGGAAATGACATCCTCATCGGTGGACTGGGCAATGATATTCTTCGAGGGGGAGAGGGCAACGACAAACTCGATGGCGGTGAGGGCGATGACAACCTGAACGGGGAAGCAGGTAATGACATCCTCAATGGTGCTGCTGGGTACGATATCCTGGCAGTCTCTGGCGATTTTAACTACACCCTCACCAATACCCAATTCATCGGCGAAGGAACCGATACCTTAGTCAGTATTGAGGAAGCTAACCTCTTCGGTGGCAGTAGTAATAACATCTTCGATACCAAGGGGTTCACTGGTAATGTGGTTCTTTATGGGGGAGCCGGAGATGATCTTCTTTCTGCTGGCTCTGGTGACGATCTACTCTATGGTGAAGAGGGTGCTGATACTCTCTCTGGCGGTGCTGGCAGTGATTATCTCTTTGGCGGCGAGGAAAATGACAGCCTCATCGCTGGACTGGGCAATGATGCTCTTCTAGGCGGAGAGGGTAATGATTATCTGTTTGGCGGTGATGGCGATGACGGGCTTAACGGCGAAGCCGGCAATGACATCATCAATGGCGGTACTGGGTATGATGTCCTGGCAATTTCTGGCGATTTTAACTACACGCTCACAAATACTCAATTCATCGGTGAAGGAACCGATACCTTAGTCAGCATTGAAGGAGCCAACCTCTTTGGTGGCAGTAGTAATAACATCTTCGATACCACGGAGTTTACTGGTGATGTGGTTCTTTATGGGGGAGCCGGAGATGATCTTCTTTCTGCTGGCTCTGGTGACGATCTACTCAAGGGTGAAGAGGGTGCTGACACTCTCTCTGGCAGTGCTGGCAATGATTATCTTGAGGGCGGTGATGGCAACGACTTGTTTAGCTTTGCTGCTCCCACGGAAGGAATTGACCTAATTATGGACTTTGTTTTCGGTGTCGATAAAATCGGGATTGATGCGGCTGGTTTTGGTGGCGGACTGGTAGCGGGGCTGCTCTCCAATAGTCAGTTTGTCCTAGGAACGACGGCATTAAATGGAACAGATCGTTTCATCTACGACCAAGGGGCAGGCGCTCTGTTCTTTGATCAGGATGGAACCGGAGCAACTGCTCAAGTCCAGTTTGCTGCGCTCTCTAATTTCTCCGCTTTGAGTGCTAGTGATATTTTCGTAGTCTGAGATATCTGCGAGTAGCTAAAGTAGCTAATGTTTGTTTTCAATAGACATCAACCGAATTCAAATATGCGTTTTTCCGAATCCAGAACCCTGGTAGAGACTTTCCATAAAACGTATCTACATTTTTTTTCAGCAGATGTCTAATGGTACGAACAGAAATAATCAGATAAGTACCTGAGCAAAATTAATTGAATATTTTTGGAACAAATAAAAATCCCTCTAGTGCTTATCTGTTCCCTATTCCCTCTCGTAAATGTAAAATTTATTTTGCACGACTACTTAATTAGCAGAAATCGCTTTTTTAATTCTGCAAGTGTTCTCGAAAATATTGTTGATATAGCTGACAGCGTGGGAATAATTTATCGCCTATTCTTCTAACCAATCCCATACTGTATAGTTGATATGCTTGCATTGTTTTTATACTGACTTCTTCTGTCGCTGTAACGACTTGAATAAATGCCTCAGCCAGATGAGAATTTATTTTGAAAATATGCAAAAAATGCCGTAGATGTTCTTCATAAATTCCGGCATTTGTTGGAGCATTTTGTAATAATCTTTCCAGGGTTATATCCCCAAGTGCAAGATGATAAAGTGCCAATCTAATTAAATATGGATGTCCACCAATTAGGGACATTAATTGCTGCACTTGGTTTTGATGATAATTGAGATGATGATGATGGGCTAAAACTTCTATTTGTTCTTGGGTAAATTCTGTTAGTTCAACGACTAAGCCAACATTAAATGGTGACTGATTAATATCTAATGAAGCATAGTTTTCGGTAGAATGTACTACAACTAATCGTAATTTTTCCCAAATTTCTACAGTTTTAGCTTCTTCATGCCAACTACGTAACATCGCAAAAAAACCTTGAGAAATTTCAGGATATTGAAAAATTTTATCTACTTCATCTAATCCCAAAACTAAATTATTGTTGATTTTATCCAAAATATAATCTTCAAAATATGTTGTACAATTAATAATACTACCTCTATATTCATTCCAATATTCCTTTAACAAGGAAGGTAGTTTTAATTTGTGACTAATATAAGCACAGAACCACTGCAAAAATTTATCTAAATTACTAAAAACTGTTGTTTCTGCTTGCAAAAAGTTGAGTCGTACTGTATCATACTCTTGCTGATTTGAGTGAGCAATAATTCTATCAAGTAAGGATGTTTTACCCATTTGATTTGGGGCTTTAATTCTAATCAGAGAACCAGCCTGAAGAATTGTGTCATAACAACGTTCTTCTATGAGATGACGCTGAATATAAAATACAGAATTTAGAGGGACTGAACCTTTTGGGTATTCTGGAACAAATTCATTTTTAAGATTAGGGGAAATATCTTGATGTAATTCTGTTGCCAGAATATTGTTATTTTTAAGTTGTGAACGTTCAATGGCTGTACGAAAATTAGTTTTATTAACTTCTTCTCCTAATGCTTCTGAAAGTAATTTCCAAAGCTTGAAACCTACATCTTGACGGAGATATTTGGCTGCATAACCTTCATTACTGGCAATTTCATCATAATTCAGACCTTGCCACGAGCCTTTTAGAACAATTATTTGTACATCTCTCAGGTGTCTATTGAGTTTGTTAAAGACAGCTGCATCTAAAATTTGTAATCCTTCTTCAAAGTTCATTATTCATCCTGAGTATATATATCCATAGGAATATTACTTGAATTTATCTAAATATACTGAGAAAGCAACCTTTAGATCCCAGATTACGTAGGTGTGATGCTGTCATGCTACATTTTAGAAGCATGACAGCATCACCATTAGATCAGGACTTAGCAACTGGCATATTAGGAAGGTGCGTCAGACTTAATAATTTGGTAACAGGCAACAGATTTTCGACATCTGACGCACCCGACAAGACACATTGACTGTGACATTTACGTAAGTCCTATAGATATCAGGGTACAGCATATTAACCATTGTGGTATAGTCGCAGGCATCTGTGTACAATGCAACTACAAAGATATTTCTAAGTATTACGGAAAAAAGAAAAATATTTTTTAAGTTGCAATACCTTGATCAAATTACGAAGGTTCAACGGCTGTAGAAGCATTGTGAATACGACCAAGAGAGGTAGTGCGATTCGATGTTAGCTGAATCACGGTAATCAGTCCGTACATAAGCCAACCAACCTAATCCAATCATGGAAAAAGGTTGAACTCTCGGTCTGATATGGGTGAAAGTCCCATCTACCAGACTCAGGTATGACTCCCTGTCTGCCCATGATGACCCGACTGGGGTTTTTTGTACGTCCCCTCGAAAAAGGGGAATAGCAAAAACGAGGTTTGGCATTATTATCTTCAAATCTTTATCAGCAAAGCTTTTCCCACCACCGTGTCTCAGAAACTGTACTTTTTGAGACATACCAAAATCATGTCTCTTTTCATGTCTCAAAATGCAATTCTCTCAAAGTCTAAAGAATAATGAGACGTTATCTTAGAAAATCTGCCGTTTCTCAATCATAAAAATCCTAATCCCCCTTTTCGAGGGTTTGTACAAAAAACCCCTTTCAGAGAATTGTTGAAAAAAACTGGTTAGACCCTCGTTGAATCTCAGGAAAAGGAGCGACAATTAACTTAACATTCGGTTTTCGCACTGCTTCCTGCTTTTTTTTTGCGTGGTTTCTATGGATGTTTTGTATCTAAACTGAAGACAAACTACTCCCCAGCGTGCTTTGAAACTGTGTACTATTTTGAATAAACTGGAAAATAAAAACGAGCCGATTCACTAAAGCCATCCTACCTTTAGGAACGAAAGCCAGTGTCAAATTCTCGAGAACAGTGTCGCATCATAGCCCTCTTTAACCAAGCAGGTGGTGTCGCCAAATCAACACTCACCCAAAACCTGGGCTACCACCTAGCCCAACAAAAACATCGTGTCCTTCTCATCGACATCGACCCCCAAGCCTCCTTAACCAAATTCATGGGTTTAGTCCCATCTCAATTACAAAAAACCGTAGCTGATGCCATTATTGACGAACAGCCCTTACCCATTCATACTGGCATTCATGGCATGGACATAGCACCAGCTAACCGACTCCTGAGCGGAGCCGAAATGCAGCTAGTTAGTGCCGCCATGCGCGACTTGCGCCTCAAAGAATCCCTAGAACCAGTTCTAGATGCCTACGACTTCATCCTTATTGACTGTCCCCCCAGCTTAGGATTACTTTCTTATATCTCCCTAGTCGCCGCCACCCACGTCCTCGTCCCCATCGAAACCCATCTCAAAGCCTTCGAGGGAACAGATGAACTTTTGCAAACCATCACCCAAGTAAAAAACAAACCCAACCGCAAATTACAGATAGCAGGCTTTGTTCCCACCCGCTATGCTCAACAAAACTCAGCCGATAAACGAGCATTAGCCGCCATACTCGCACAACTTTCAGCATGGGGTCGGATTTTCCCACCCATCCCCAGAGCTACCGCCTTTGTCGATGCCACAGAAGAACGTGCGCCCCTAGCAGTATGTGACCCCAAACATCCTGCCGTTAGTATTCTTAAAGAAATCGCTTCTGCTCTGGAGTCCCTCGCATGATACGCAAACGCACCGAAAAACCCTTTGCTGGTCAAATTACCACCCCACCCCCTGCCCCTTGGTTATCCTCAGTGGAAGCAGACACCCCACCCACTGCTGAAAGTAAAGTCAAACTCCAAAACATTCACCTGCCTCCACAGCAACCCAGACGCTACTTTGACCCCCAAGCATTAGCAGAATTAGTTGCATCAGTTAAACAGCATGGCATCCTCCAACCCCTCTTGGTGCGTCCACTAACAGGAGGGAAATACGAATTAGTAGCCGGAGAACGGCGCTATCGCGCAGCCACAGAAGTAGGACTGGAAGAAGTGCCAGTGGTTGTGCGTAAGTTATCCGATGACCAAGCGTTTCAGTTAGCCTTGATTGAAAACCTGCAACGACAAGACCTCAACCCAGTTGAAGAAACAGAAGGCATCTTGCATCTTTTGGCTATTCGCCTAGAGTCGGATGTGGAAGCGGTCAAATCCTTGCTGTACCGGATGAAAAATGCCAGTAGCAAAGGTGAAAAGCAGTTAAAAAACTCTGAAGAGCAATCTAGGAGAAACGTTTCTCCTAACTCAGAAACGACTGATGAGACGGAATCTCCTAGTCATGTTTCGACTGACCTGAGTGATTCTGTTTCACCCACCGAAAACGGAGAAACAACTTCAGAATCTCCTAGCAATGTTTCGACTCACTCAGAAATAACTGAAGAAACACAATCTGGGAGAAACGTTTCTCCTAACTCCGAAACAACCGATGAGACGGAATCTGGTAGCGATGTTTTTTCTAACTCGGAAATAATAGATGCTACCGCATCTGGGAAAAACATTTCTCCCAACTCAGGAACAACCACACTTAAGAAATCTCGGAAAAACGTTTCACAAGACGCGAATACTTCCGTTTCCTCAGTTTCCCCAACTGAGGAGTCAGAACCAAAGGATGAAGCTAGGGAAAATATTTCTCCTGACTCTAGCATCACTGAAGAAACAGAATCTAGGAGCAATGTTTCACAAAATGCGGATACTTCCGTTTCCTTAACTGAGGAGTCAGAACTAAAGGATGAATCTAGGAGCAATGTTTCACAAGATGCGGATACTTCCGTTTCCTTAACTGAGGAGTCAGAACCAAAGGATGAAGCTAGGCAAAATGTTTCTTCTGACTCCGGCATCACTGAGGAAAAAGAATCTAGGAGAAACGTTTCTCCTAACCCAGATGAAGAGAAAGTAAAAAAAGTACAAGAGGTGTTTGAAAGCTTGGGAATGATGAATTGGCTGTCCTTCACCACCAAGCGCCTACCCTTACTCAATCTGCCTCTGGAGATTTTAACAGCATTGCGAGAGGGCAAACTAGAGTATACCAAAGCACAAGCCTTGGCACGAGTTAAAGATAATGCTCTCTGTACACAACTCTTAGACCAAGCGATCGCACATAACTGGTCTTTAAGTGAAATCAAAGCACAAATCGCTGCTAACACCCAACCGGCTCAACCCCCATTCTCAAAATCACCCAACCAAATACCAGAGCGTCTCAAAAACATCACCCAGCGCATTAGCAAGCGTAAACTCTGGGAACAACCTGCCAAGCAAAAGAAACTAGAAACCCTCCTGAGTAAACTCGAAGCTTTACTAGGTGATGATCAATAGGACTTACCTAGAAACCTCCAACCAATGCTCACCACTTTTGAGTGAGTGAGGTGGTGACAATCTATTAGACTATAAAAACAATTGACATCCTCTCGCCGCTACACCGCGCCAGCTTGGTGGGGGCATTCTCACACAGTTAGGTAAACATCAAACATCAAAGGGTATCATCAATGGCAAAGAAAAAACCTTTAGCTGAAGTAATTCAGCTAGACTCAAAACGCAAAATTCCTTCCCAACCAGAAAACTCTAATTATTATCAAGAAGGAATAAGTTCAGCCAGGGGGGATTGACGGAAGAATTCTGAGAGTTTGCTTGGTTGCTCTGGCTGGGTGTTTTGTATGGTGAGGCTTTGGGCAAGGAGTTGGATAATATACAGTTTTTCGTTGGGGGAAAGCTGAAGGAGTTGTTGTTCGAGTTCTGGGATAACCATGATGGGGTTTAAGTGGAGGATAATTTTATTTTACTAGTTGCTGCATTGGCATTAGACATATCCGCGAGTTAACCTTAAAGCTTTACAAATCAAGGGTCAAAACCTAATTTATGGCTATAGCTTGCGTGACGACGTAGGAGTCATACGCCACGCTGCACTATCGGAGAACTCTAATGATCCGAGATGCCTAAATGGGAAAATATACTCGCTATTCAACCTTTATGTATAAGCCCTGACAAAATTCAGCCATTTGTTAGATGACATAGTTCGTAAATTCTCGTAGTTTGTGCTTCAGTGGCAACTCTAGGAGGAGACGAACAATGGCACAAGAGTCACAGATTCGCGACTTGCTCCAAACCTGGCTGCATTACATCCACATTGAGAACTTGACTAATGCCAAAGTCGAAGCTGGTGATGACGAGCAACCCCATATCTGGGACTCTGGTGTAAATTTAGTAGGCGACAAATTACTGCTAGACGAATCCTTATTCAAACAACTCAAACAACCCTTCAAAACCTCAAAAACCAAATCTCAAGCCAAACCTCAAACCAACCCACTATCAATCGCCGTAGCCTTCCCCCAGCTTTATCTCATCGAAGGAAATCGCCGTCAATTTCGCCCCCTCTTTACCATCGACATTTCTCCTATCTTTAATGGTAATTATCGCCAAAGCGGCTGGGACTTAACCACCTTCGAGTTTCAACCCGTCATCCCCAACTTAATGCAGTGGTATGGACTAGAAGAAGAAACTGCTGAATCCCTAGTCACCAAAGAAGGACTCAAAGTTTTTCTGGAAACCACCTTCAATCGTCCCTTTAAAACCCTACAAGACTTTATCGGACTGATTGAATTACCACCCTTTCCCGTGCGCTCAAAACTGCTTCCCTACCTGCTAAACTTTGGCTACGTCGCCTTCAACCATAACCTCAACAAAGACTTCCAGAAAATCAGCGAACAGCGAAAATGGGATTGGGCAGTCCCTGGACATCCTGCTTACGAATACTTATTTGGACAACGAATAGCACCCCAACACGACTTACTATTTCTCGGTGCGTTCCCGACCTTACCCCCCGATGACTATCAAGCCCAGGCTCTCAAACATTGCCAATCCCAACCCCTCACCGCCGTAATTGGACCACCGGGGAATGGTAAAACCACATTGCTGTTACACAAAATAGCACAACAAGTAGTCCACCGCGCCGTGCAATTAGCCACAGAAGCTGAAGACGAAAGTAACCTAACTTTAGTCACCAGTACCAACAACCATGCAGTCAACAACGTTGAAGAACTCCTAGAGAGCCACTTTCCCCAGAACTGCTTCTACTTATCAGGCGGCTCCAAAGAATTAGTTGATATCCAAGTTTTGCCCTCTTTGCAAGCTGCACTCGACTCACTAGCAAGAGAAACCTTTAACCCAACAGCATGGGAATCAGCCAAGCAACAATTGTTAGCTCTTGTGCAGCAACTACAATTTCACATCAAGCAAGATGAATATTACCAACAACAGAAGATTGCTGATGAGCAGTTATTAGAGCAGCTAGATAGAGATGTACAACGGCTGCAAGAGGCGATAAATAGCTTTCTAGAAGTGAATCCAGAATTTAGGAGAAACGTTTCTCCTAACTCCAATTTTGAGTTACAACCCCCATTATCAGCTAACTCCTCACGTAACCACTCTCTTGCTCACTCGCCATTATCAGCCAACTCCTCACTTGACTACTCAGAACATCAAGAACATCAGTCGCCATCACCATTTAATACATTACAGAACTACTCTCAGTCTGGCTCACCAATAGAGCCTGTAGATGTCACCCTAGAATCTAGGAGAAACGTTTCTCCTAACTCCAATTCTGAGTTACAGCCTCCATCGTCATCACCGACAGACTCCTCTCAAAACAACTCTCGCCCTCACTCCCCATTACCATTTCCCCCATCACCGAACAACTCTCATGTTTATCATCAAGCCATAAATAACCCCATAAAATCTAGGAGAAACGTTTCTCCTAATTCAGATTTTGAATTCCCACCATCATCCCCAAGCCCCTCACAGAAAGACCCAGAGCCTCAATATCCACTACCATTAAACCAATCACCAAACTACTATTGGGACTCTCAACATCCCTCACGAATAGACCCCGTAGATGTTACCTCAGAACTTAGGAGAAACGTTTCTCCTAACTCAAATTTTGAATTCCCACCATCGTCATCACGAACTCCATCACGGCATTACTATGACTCCCAACCCCCCTCACCATTAAACCCCTCACGCGACTACTCCAAATTTCCCCTTGAAGCGTACCAGCAGATAGAGCAACACTTGAACACAGCAAGTCATTCCTTACCTCATGAAAGTACCAGGCAATTTTTAGGTCAAAACCACAACTGGTTGATTCGACTATTGCAAACAATTAAACTATTACAAACAATCAAACTATTGCAGAGAATTAAACTATGGCAAACGATTAAACGATTCTGGCAACAGATAACCAGAAGCAGCCCACGCCATATTCTCAAACGCTTACATAAACAAATAGAAATGCCCGTATTGGCAACCTTAGCTACACCCTTTCCCTTTCAAATTCCCCTGACAATTGAATCTTTAGTAGCAGCCTGCCAAAGTGTTTCCCAGCTACTGAAAGAAGTATCTGATTGGCAACAACTACAAAATCAACTTAACCACAGACACCAACAGCTAGAATTATTACAACGCCAATTTACCGACTTACAACGTCAAATAGCTGACCGAAAACACCAGCAACAACAAATCCAAAATCGGCTTGCAACTTATCCTAACCAAGATTTCTACAGTCGTTTCTACACCGAATTGCACACACTGCAAGTACAGTTATTTGAGTGTGCTTGGCAATTTCAACAACAGGAAGCTCGAAGACGAAAAGATGAAGTCATGGCTGCTATTAAAACTTACATTGGGGTGTTAAATAACGAATGGGACGCTTTTCGTCAGATGTCCTTAAATTGGCGAAACATTTATCGTGATATCAGCCTCTTGTTTCCCGTTTTCTTGAGTACTTTGCATTCTATTCGCCGTCTGTTCCCCTATCCTGATAGCGGTTGTATCAACCAAGTCATTGTAGATGAAGCCGGTCAAATTCCCCCCCATCAGGTCTTTCCCGTCTTAGTGCGGTGTCGTCAGGCTTTGATTGTCGGCGACCCCTTGCAACTAGAACCAGTCATTAATTTAAGCGACCAGAAGAAAGAAGAATATCGCGGTAAATCCTTCCTGGAAAGGGGACTTACAGATGCAGATTATGACTGCTACAGTCCTACCGCTACCACAGCTTATCACCGAGCGGCAGGAGCATCAGCACAACCAGAAGACATTGGTAACGGCATTATCCTCAAATATCATTATCGGTGTGTGCCAGTGATTGCCGATATTAGCGATCGCCTGTGCAATTATGGCATGATCATCAAAACAGAACCCAAACCTTCTCTGTTAGGTGCTAACCTGATTGCTTGCCATATTGAAGGAAAGCCAGAAAACCACATCAATTGGGCAGAAGTTGATGTAGTAGAAACGTTAATTGCCCAATTGCTAGAGGCAGGTTACAGCTTCAATTCTCCCAACAATCAAAATACTAGCAATCAAAACACAATAGGCGTAATTTCACCTTATCGTCGCCAAGCAAATGCCTTGCAAGAACGGTTACAATCACGCTCTTCCGACTTTTCAGCCAATAGTATTGGCACAGTCCACACCTTCCAAGGTGGTCAAAAATCTGCGATAATCTTCTCAACTCGCCAATCAGAACCTACTGATAGCCTTTGGTTTATTAATCGCAAACCGAATTTACTCAATGTTGCTGTCAGCCGAGCCAGAGAACTGTTTATCCTCGTGGGGAATTTAGACAGACTTTCTGAAGGTGGTTATACCAAACAATTAGTAGAATATATCCAGCAATTTGGAGAAATACGATAATTACAATTGTTGCTTTGACAATTGTTGCTTTGTAATCGCTCAATAATCCGGTAAATAGCTCAGTGACAACCCTCAAATGTCGCAAAATCGTTGCTAATATGGTAGTCCACCCCCAATTATTGATCGGATGCGTTGCTTTAATGTTTTCATATTTCCCTATAAACTTTTGATTTTAATGCCGTAGCATAAAAGTAGCGGTAGAGCCAGGTTTTCTACGAACAATCCAATTTGTTGAAACAATTATCCTTGATTGTCAGGGGATTTAATATGCCAAATTCTTCAAAGTAATCGACCTATTTTGAAATGATTCATGCAAGAGACTCCATGCGATGAAATTACACCAAAAACTCATAAATATCTTATTTGTCCCATCCCCAATTACCAGTACCTAGCCCCTCTTTTCACGACAAGTCTATTGCAAAAATTACCCTCTATGAACACGGTATTTTCTACATAAAAATATTCAATTGATTGAAAATACTTCTCTTGATGGATGCTGATTGCATGACCACACCCATAATGTGGAATTCAATCACAACATACACGGTAATAGCACAATCACTTTGGAAGCAAGCAGGGAGGACGTATATACAAAATTTTAAAACTTGCTAAGTCTTATAGTGCAATCGCTATCCGCATTAACCTTCAGCTAATTATAGCTATAGCCATCAAGATTAGGACATCAACTATAGCAGGTGACAGGTGACTCTTGACAGTGAGAAATCCGGGTTTAAGTGTCTAAGTTTTAGTTTTGGCGAATGTCCTAACTACCTTGTCTACAGCTATATTTTCAGATTGTCTCACATCTTCTCTAGTATCACATATTGCTACAGCAGATTGCAGATCAATGAGGTACAGAATCTAACTTGAAACCTAAACAGAAAGAGAGTTTTACTCCTGACTCCTGCTGTATTTGTTCTAAAACATTCTCAATTGTCACCCCTTCAGCTCGTTGCTATGACCTCACCACCAGAGCGTAAACAGGAAAAAACTTCATCATTTTTACTGCGCTTAACTCCGGCAGAAAAAAGTCGCTGGCATAAAATGGCTGAGTTCTATGCTTTACCCCTAGCTGAATTTATTAGACGACGAGTAGAAGGTCGTTCCATTAGTCCGCCAAAAGTGCCAGCTATTAATGTGAAAACGAGTGTACAAATGGGACAAGTTGACCTGAGACTAAGATATTTAGAGAAGAATTTACAGCAGGCGATCGCACTCCTAAAACAAAATCCACCTGCATCAAAAGTGACTCACCAGCAGTTACTTAGCACGATTAGGAACTTGGATGATTTATTAGAGGAAGTGCGCTCAGAATTGCGCGAAGTGAGACTGCAATTATCCGGTGTCGATGACAACAGCGAAAATGAAGCAAGTTCAACAGATGAGTTCGACTTTGATGACGAAGACTGGAATTAGATGTAGAAGTCAACAACACACTTATGAGCTTTCAAGCTTCTGGGAAGTCTGGTGGTGCAGTAAGTTTTGGGAGGACTGGGATTAAATGCTCCTGGTGGGAGGCCATTTTTTCTGATTGCAGATATCGTTATCACTTACGCTGTACCTTACCTGCCATGTCTTGGCGCTATTGGTATCTTGGCGGTTGTTATCACCCTCAATCTTTTGTTTGAAGTTTAGACTAAATCTTTCAGTGTTGAAGCGGAGAATGGTAAATGCTGACCAAAGTTGTTCCTACTGGCAATAAACCCGGTGGTCTACTGCGTTATCTCATGGATAAACACAAAGAATTCGAGTTGTATGGTGGCAACATAGCAGGACAGACTTACGCCCAAATCATCCAAGAATGGCGTGCCATATCCCAGCAAAATCCTCGTACCGACAAAGATACCAAGCATATCACCATGAGTCCCCACCACACAGACCGCCTCACTCCTGACGACTGGCTAGAAATTGGCAACTTCATGATCAACGGACTAGGCTACACCAACAACCTGTGGCTGATGATTAAGCATAAACCCACAGAAAGTCAACTACAGCACAACCCATATGCACCGCCTCACGTTCATATCATGATTCACACCTTTGAATGTGAAAACTTTACCCGCATCAACGACTGGCAAGACAAAACCCGTGCCGAAGAACTGACACGAGAAATCGAGCAGAGATGGCATCTATACCAACTGACTCCCAGTGCAGAGATTGATTATTCTGCCCCCACCACCGGACAAAAGCGCCGAATGTTGCGAGAACAAGAAGAATATGACACCGGATTGCGGAATACACCACCAGCAGAACCAACTAAGCAACGATTGGAACGTATGGTCATTGCCGCCGCTGAAAATCAACCTCACATCCAAATCTTCATCGGTAGACTTCAGCACCAGGGGGTTGATGTTTACCCTACCATCATTGGTAATGAAATGAAAGGCTTAACCTTTGAGTATGAAGGATTTCGGTGTCGGGGGTCGCAGCTAAAAAACTGTAGCTGGAAAAAACTGCAAACAATCCGGGGAGTTGATTATAACCCCACCCGTGATTTACCTTTTTTAAGAGCGATGGCGAAACGCCCACTGTATGTCCTGCGGACAGGCTCCGCCAATGCGGAGCCGACCCACACCCACCAGAAGGCGATGGCTACGCCCGCCGCAAGCATTGCGCCAAGCGCAGTGCCAAAGGCTACGACAGGTATCGCTATCGGCTCCGCAGTACCAGCAGCAATCGCTGCTGGGGAACAAATGCAACTATTACCAGAAGACTTGGAGAATCATACCCAGTCTGTATCTGCTAGTACCCAACAGCTATCTGATAGCAATAAATCTGCATCTGTTTCTAATTCATCTTTATCTGCCAGTAACCAATATCTGTCCATCAGTTCCAATCAGATTAAATGCACAGCGATGTTTGCAGCAGATATTGACAAGTTACTCTTAGCAAATACAAATTGCTGCCTTGACAAAGACTTTACCGCCGAGCGAATATCTGCCACTGAAATTTCCTTGCGTCGCACACAAGACCAAAGCGAAATTCTGCGGGCTAGACGTAATAGTGATGACTGGGAAACATTACCCACCGAAAGCGAAATGACCCCCTCGGAAGTTCATGCTATGCTTGCCCTCAAAGAAGATTTAATCAAACAATCAGAAAATCGCCATCAACAACAACAACAAGCAAAAACTATTGCACCCATAGTGGCTGCTCTTTTAAATCTTAAGAAAACAACTCGCTTTACCTGGGAAAACTACATTGCGGAGTGGGATGGAGAGTGTTTAACTTTGGGCAGAACTGGAGATGATTTTCCCATCATGGAAGCAGCTTGGAATAGAGAAATTCAATCCTGGGATGTGAGAAGTTCCTGCCTCTCCCAAGGAACAACTAATTATTTTGTCAAACAAGTTTTACCCTATGTCAAGTCAGCACTGCAACAACAACACGAAGCCAGTATCAAGAAACAAAGAAGCGAACAAAAACAACTGGAATTGTAGCTGGTTTATCTGTTGCACTAATTTATGATTTTACTGCCAATAGGTCGGATATTTTTGTAATTAAAATTGTATGTTAAAAAGAAAGTTTTGTAATTTAAAATAAATGGCATATATACAAGTAATATTAAATGAAGACAATGTTGATTAACCTTTTTTATGTCTATTCAAATCTACGGAATACCGAACTGCGGAACCTGCAAAAAGGCTTTCAAGTGGCTTCAAGACAACGGTATTGACTATAAGTTTATTAACACCAAAGAAACTCCCCCCACTCGTGACCAGATCGAAAACTGGGTAAAGTCTTTGGGTTCTACTGCCATGCGAAATACTTCTGGTCAATCCTACCGAGCTTTAGGTGATGACAAGAAGACTTGGACAGATGAGCAGTGGATTGAGGCATTCGCTAAGGATGCAATGCTGCTCAAGCGCCCCCTTTTCCTACTGGATGGAACGGCTGTGCTGATAGGCTTCAAGGACAAAGCTGAAGTAGTCCGGCAAAAGTTGGGACTTTAATATATTCTGCTGGTTGTTAAATGCTCAAATGTCATCGCAGTAGGCTTAACTTATTCATGTCCTCATCACCTACTGTATTCGGTATTCCGAGTCAGTGTCGGTAGTTCACTAAAGGTAAATTCTCTCATCGTTGGGATGGTATGGAGTCTATGATTCTACCTTGATAAGTATGGCGTTCTTGGTCGATTTCTGCAAATATTTCGGTTAATTCAGGTTGGTTTTTCCAAGCCCCGAATAATTTATTGAGTTTTGCTAGTTTCTCCGCTTCTGTTAATGCTTGTTGTGGTTTTGTAATTTGATTTTCAATAAACTCTAAGTCTATTATTATTTCTGTCCCCTCTGGAATGTTATTAAGTGTTTCTAAAATTTCGATATTTTGACCACGTTTTATGCCTCTAACTTTCATCTTTGATTTCCTCTTCTCCGTAGAGCCTATCTTCTAATTCAAGATCACTGATACCTAAAATTTCAGCCACTCGCCGCAGAGAATTTCCCTAGTCAGCGCACGATAGCGATAGCTTAGTTCTACTAGATTGCCCTTTCTAAACAAATCACCGGCGATGGTCCTAGCATCCCACCAACAGTCAAAACTGCTAACGTCCTAGTTTCTTGAGGATACTGTGCCTTAACTTTGTTTATAGCATCATCCAAATCAGATGCTTGAGCAACGTAAATTTTCTCACCAGTTGTCAGCACCCAAAGAGGTTTAGGCCAGGTATGTCGCGGCTGAAGCACAGCTTTATAAACACAGTCATGAGTAAACTGGATTATCTGCTCAAGTATCGCATCATTACAGAACTCACCCAACTCTGCCTGGAAAAATCCTCTGAGTTCTTCATTAGAGATATATTCGACAACTTGCTCTCTCCCCACGGGCAAATGTTGTTGATGCTGAACGTTCGCCTGTACTAAATTTGACTCAATAAAGCGACTTACCTGGGTTGTAATGGAATCAAAGTCCCGCTCCATCAATAAATGCCCTAAGTGTTCCCTCAGCAAAGTTCGGAAATTGCCATCCGAGATATTGATACCTGACGTATTGAGATCAACTGAAAACCGCTCTCCCCAATCCCGACCACAGCCAACTTCCCCGTTAGCAGCATCCTCTGCCTCTATCAACTCCATCAATCGTTTGTGCTGAATTACACCATTTGTAGAAGATTCAGATTGTGTTAGTGCAGTATCTCCGACAGAGAAAGGAATTGATTGGGTCATGGCTCTCTCCTTATTGTTTCAAAATACACAAGATTATCAGGTTCTTCTGGATCGGGACCACAATCTAGTAACCCCACTCGCAGCTTTCTGTAAAATCCTAACGCACCTTCTAGAGCGTGTAACCCAATTCTGCCTTGATAACCTAATCCATAACTCCGAGAAATCGCAAAATCAATGCAATTGCCACCCACACCTTTATATGTGGGAGGATTAAGAATAGCAGGTCTATTCCAGGGAGCAGTAGCCAAAGCTCTGATGTAAACCAATCTCCGTCTGAGTTGAGACTGAATTTGGCAGCGTTTTTTCAACACATCAAGCATGATTAAACCTTGGGTGATACCATCACACTCAATCGCGTAAAGTTCGTCACCAGGTAACAACTTAGACCCTCGACTTTTTGCCACCCAATCCCAATATTCGTCTTCTTGCCTAGTACCACCTAGTAGCGGCTCCCATAGTGTTTTGGCATCTGCTAGATGTTTTTCTGTCACCTCAGTAATAATGGCATCAACTACTAGAGAGTCTTGAACTCTCAAAAGCTGGATAGGGTGGTTCAACTGGGAAATGATTACTCTACAACTTCTAATAATAAGGCTTCTGTACGTGCTGATGTCATGAAATTGGCGTGCAGGGGATGCTGTGTGGGGGTAGAATGGATCGTAAGTTATTAAAACTTCTGTTTACCCAATAAAACAAGGCGCAAGCACGCTCTTTCAATGGCAGAGCAATTAATACAGTACACAGACTTAATATTGGCAACGCCAACGCCGTTGACGCTTCACCCGGCGGCGGTCTATTTGTCTAGTTTAACTGCTGGCAGCAGGCGGACAATGCAAAAGGCTCTGAATGCGATCGCTCGCTTGCTAACGGAGGATGAGTACGATGCTTTGTCTTTGGATTGGTCAAAATTACGCTATCAGCACACGGCGGCAATTCGCGCTGTGTTGATGGCAGAGTACGCCCCAGCAACTGTTAACCGGATGCTTTGTGCTTTGCGTCGGGTGTTGAAGGAAGCTTTTCGGTTGGGGTTGATGAGTGCCGATGACTACGCCCATGCGGTGGATATTAAGTGTGTGCGGGGTGATTCGGCTTTGCGGGGACGGCTGCTGAAAACTAGTGAAATTGCTGCTCTTTTGAGCGATTGCAAGCAAAATCAAGATGGGATTGGTGTGCGTGATGCGGCGTTGATCGCTATTCTCTGTGGTTCTGGTTTGCGTCGCGCTGAGGTGGTGGCTTTAGATTTAGCAGACTATCAGCCAGAAGATGGTTCTTTGCAAGTCCGCAAGGGTAAAGGGGGCAAGTTCAGGACTGTGTATTTGCCAGCAGGGGCGGTGGCGGCTTTAGATGCTTGGTTAAATATTAGAGGTAATGCTGCTGGTGCTTTGATTTGTCCGGTGCGGCGTGGTGGTCACGTACATATTTTACGGATGACTGACCAGGCGGTGATGGTGATTCTCCAAAAACGTGCTAAAAGTTCTGGTGTGGCTCCTTTTAGCCCCCATGACTTTCGGCGATCGTTTATTAGTAATTTGTTGGAAGCAGGTGTTGATGTTTTAACTGTGAGTCGGCTGGCTGGTCATTCCGACCCAGCGACTACCCAAAAATACGATCTGCGTCCTGAAGTTGCCAAGCGCCAAGCTGTACAGTTGTTAAATGTCCCTTATGATGGCTGAATGCAAAATTACTGCTTTTAGTGTAAGAGTATTCCAACTAAAAAAATGCCCAATTATTATTGCGTAGGCGTAGCCTTCCCGTAGGGTAATGACAGGTTTTGGATCATTTATTGTTTAGTTTACTGCTAATTGACATCTTCTCCGTCGTGAACGGTCGGCGATTCCCTAAAACAAACTTAAGTCAAAAACTTCCCTGGTTTGTTTTTAGCGGTTCGCTGTGCCAGTTGCGTAAGTCCTGACTTCTTTACTTCATCGGTTGATACAGTCCAGACTCTGCATTCCATTTCCAGCCAACACTCATGGGATCGCGATTCCTCGACCAACTGAGAAATTCCTTCTCGCTCTTGTTTTCTCTTTCAGCAATCAAGCTTTGGGCAGTGACACCCAATCTTTGGGCTAAATTTTCATTTTTGAATGCTTGCAATTCCACTGACGGCATATGGTAAGGATATGCTGACCGCTTATTTCGCGCTTGACCACCACCATTGTATCTACCAGATGCTACAGCCCGTTCTAATTTTTCTAAATGTTTAGCAATGACTTCCAGTTTTCTTTCCACTCCTGCACCTTGCTGGGAAAGCTGGGTTTCTATTTGCTCCAACTTCGCCTCTACGTGCTGCAATTCGGTCGTCGCTTCCATCACCATGCTGCTGTCAAACTGGGAAATCAATTCTTCTAATCCTTGCAGTAAGGCAATTGTATGACCGTCGCGGTGTATTTTCGCTAATTGTCGTACTACTGGTATCAGTACAGTAGGCACGCGAATCATCTCGCTTGGTGGCGTTGGTTTAGCAGTACGGGAGGGGTTTACAGGCATTTGATATCTAGATTCGATATCGACAACCTGATTGTAAACTGAAAAGGAGTGCAGCAGGGATATTAACCTAAAAATGTCTATCGACAAAAAAGAATTGGTACACCGCGTTGGCCAACGAATAAATAAAGAAAATGGCACAGTGGAAGAAATTATAGATGCCACCATCGAAGAAATTTATGAATCGCTCAAACAAGGAGAAAGTGTTTCCCTACGGAACTTTGGGACTTTTTACGTTAAAATAGAGCCAAAAACTTGGATTTTTAAATTCAATCCCTCCCAACGGTTGCGTAAAATATTTGGCTGGTCATCTACTTACAAGGATTAATGTAGCGAGAATTGATACAAACGGGATGAAATAGCTCGTATGACAGCAGAACAAAAATTGGCAGATATCCAACAAATACCTAAAAGCAACACAACAACTACCATCAAGCCTGGTTATCAACCGCAAGCAGCCGACACCAACATTGACGCAGATATCTACCTGTTTACCCGATTACGCCAACTGGCGCTCAAGCAAAGGGTAGAAATGTACGCAGCCCATGAGCGTGGAGTCAAGAAACTGAGCCTAGCTGGTATAAAAATGCGACATCCGCAGGCATCGCTCTTAGAAATGCGCCAGCACTTTACCCGTGCTGTTTTAGGTGATAAATTGCCAGAAGGGTTTCAACCAACAGGAGGTGATGAAAAAATTTGGATTCAAGATTCCATTGCCCTCGCAGGCGAACTCCACACCTTTCTCAATGCAGTTAATATACCCTACTACGTCAGTGGCGGCGTAGCCAGTTCAATTCACGGAGAGCCACGTTCCACCCGCGATTTAGATTTAGTCATCTCCGTTCAAGCCAACCAAATCGACTTATTGGTAACAACACTAGAAGCCGCGCTCTACTATTGTCCAGCCGGAGCGGTAGAAGACTTAAAGCAGGGGCGAGAAAGGATGCTCAACATCACCCATACCGAAACGATCTCCAACGCTGACTTATACGTCATGGACAATTCGCCCTTTGCGTCCTCGCAAATGTCCCGCCGGAGGTTACTTGATATCGAAGGAATGCCAGCCTTTTGGGTGATTTCCCCAGAAGACCTAGTGCTGCAAAAGCTGTTATGGGGAAGGAGCAGTCAATCAGAAAAACAATGGCGTGACGTGTTGGGAATACTCAAACTGCAAGCCGAAAATCTCGACTATGGTTACCTTGCTGACTGGGCAGAACAATTAGCACTGGTTGAAGTTTTAAGTCAGGCGTTAACCCAGGCTGGTATCTAGTACCGCTTCGCGGAAGTCAAAAATAATATGGAGTAAGCTTTTTAGCGATTGAGAATGGTTGGTTTATTTACGCCGTGCTGTACTAGTGATGAATTACCTCCAACACCTCATCCAGTTGCATTCCCAAGAGGATGTGTGTTGCAGAACTTCACAAAGATAACCTAAAACTTCTTTTTGTCCCGTAAGCGATATATGATAGTTGCATCGGTTTTGTTTATCCAGAACTTTTTGCACTGTGAGTCTAATCGCAGCGTCTTAGAGTACAATTAACACTTAAGTAAATACTTTCAGTCTCGTGGAGTTGATGGAGGTTATGAAGTTATGGAAATGGTGAGGACAAAATGGAAGATAGAAGTACATTTTGTCCGTTTTGAGATTCTGAGGAGGAGTTGCGTTTAATTACCCTTAACAGTGCGTGAAGTTTGGACACAGATCACACCGTTTGGGTTGAAGTTAGACACAATCCATATTCGTTACTGTAGACAATTGGGGTTGAGGTTAAACACAATCCGCATTTGTCACTGTACACAATCTTATTATAAATTGTGTGCAGTGTGGAGATATTTTTGTCAATTTTTACGAAATTCTCAAAAATCGCAAAAACTCTGATTTTTAACGAGATTGACGTAAATAAACCTAAATGTCCCTCTATAAATGCGAAATCCTCCTCCAATCGCCTCAAAAATAGTCAAAATTGGAGGAAATTATGTACAGAATTCAAGATAAATACAGAATTAAATCTCAGTGTAGTACAGATGAACTAACAGATGATCTGTACTACACTAGTTGTTGGGAAATAGCAATAAATATTAGGCAGCAGTGCAAATCCTCACCAAAATTTGCAAATTCTCCCCAATACCCAACCCCTAGTACCGTTCGGCTGACGCTCACGGCGGAAGCCCAATCCCCAGTACCCAATCCCCAGTACCGAGGGCAGCGGACGAATGCTGCTAAATTTTTAATAGAAGATAAATTCTTATCACCACCTCTGAAGACAGTCACAGCTAGAGAGTGGAGTATCTCAACTGACAAAAAAAAAGTTGGATAGCCGCTAGGTGCTTGGTAAACAGGAGACTCATGGACACACCAATCATGGACTGGACGTACCATAGAAAGCTTTAAATCCAGCCTTAAAGCCAGAAAGAAAGCCAGCTAGGAATGAATCAAGAAAACCGCGAAACGATTATCAGTCGTCTCAGCCGCGCTAGCAGGGCTATCAAACCCTGACTAAGAATATTTTTAAATTTGATCTTCATTCTAGTCCATGAGTTTCCTGTTTACCAACAATTAGGCATTAAACCGAGACATTTGTAAAAAGAAAGCAATTAGGTTCTGAAACCGCTGTATAACACTTAGACAAAGCTAGACAGAATTAAACACCGTTAGAATTTGTCCGACAAAGTGTTCATAAGAAAGCTAATTTCTGAAAAACACCCAAAAGTAAGAAAAAATCAGAAATTTTCAGAACGTTTAAGCCAAAAAGCTGCTTTTTACAACCACAGAGGTTCAATGCCAACTAGCGGCTACCCGATGAACAAACAGAAAACATCGAGGAAAGCCAGTCATGTATCTACCAGAAAACGCAGACAACTTCGCCAAACCAGCCCGTCGTCGTCAAAGCCAAAAAAACCAACCCCACCAACCAGCCTCAGAAATAGGGAAAAGGTACGTCACATATTTTTGGCATCCTTGGAGTGCCATAATCGCCCCAGCCAACAACTTCCTCAGCAAACCAGCCTGGAGAACAGAAGACTATTACCTCCAGCCATCCGAACTGTGGAGATTGCATCAAAACAGCGACAAGCTAGTAGGCATACGCTTTGCTGACTATACACGGTACGCCACAATAGACATAGACACATTCAGCGACTACCATAACCTAGAAGCCTATCAAACCATCAAAACCGCCCTAGAAGACATCGGCATAGTCGAAATAGTACCCATCCAATCAAGTTATAGCGGCGGCTACCACCTCATCATCCCCTTCACAGCCAAAATACCCACCTTCAACCTAGCCTGCGCCCTAGAACAAACCCTCAAAGATGCCGGCTTCAACATCCGTCCAGGACACATAGAAATATTCCCCAACCCCAAACCCTGGGGAAAAGACAGCATCACCAACTACAACGCCATCCGCTGCCCCATGCAGCCAGAAAGCGGCGCACTTCTCCTAGACGAAGACCTGCAACCAATCAGCCACTCAGTAGCCACCTTTCTTGATCACTGTGATTTCGCAGCCAGTCGTCAAGACCTAAACAAACTCAGATACGCCTGTAAAAAAGCCAGAAAGCGGCATACAAAAGAACAATATCGCCAAAAAGCCAGCATCAAAATCGAAGAATGGCAAAGTAACTGGGAAGAAATCATCGCCACAGGATGGACAGGCTTTGGACAAACAAACACCTTGCTACAAATCATCGTCGGCTACGGCATAGTCTTTTTAGACCTACAACACGAACACCTGATTGAAT
>NZ_JBPWOA010000057.1:0-179648 GCF_051781005.1 Anabaena sp. WFMT
CCCAAAGAAATTGGCTTGAACCTTGCCGAACAGTAGTAGACTTGCTTGGAGTCGGACTGAACATTGATAAAATGGGAATCCCATTTAATTTTCGCAATCAGGTTTGGAATATCATCAGACTTTTAACTCAACATCCAGATCCCACACAAAAAAAAGAAAGTAGCTACTATAACTCCAATAATAGTTATACTATCGCAATCAATAGTGTTCGAGGCGAAGCAATGGAAACAGTTGTGCGTTATGCCCTCTGGATTCGTCGCCACTTTGAACAAATACCTGAAAGTGCAGGGCAATTGCAGCGAGGTTTTGATGAAATGCCAGAAGTACGGGAAGTGCTAGATGAGCATCTCAACCTAGAGATAGAGCCATCTTTAGCAATTCGTTCAGTTTATGGTAAGTGGTTTCCTTGGCTGGGTTTACTAG
Organism: Anabaena sp. WFMT; assembly: GCF_051781005.1. Lineage (NCBI taxonomy): Bacteria > Bacillati > Cyanobacteriota > Cyanophyceae > Nostocales > Nostocaceae > Anabaena > Anabaena sp. WFMT. The sequence goes on from NZ_JBPWOA010000057.1 coordinate 424, forward strand.
ATAGACAATGGGCAAATCAAAGTATAGGAAAAATATTTCCACGGGATGAAACTTTCAACAATCTGCGATGTGCAGCTTGGGAAACATACATTAGTTTTTCTGGTGCCTATGACGATATCTTTGATTTACTACATGAGGAATACTGCTATGCAGTTGAATACATTAATATCATTTCAATTGAACAAGAAAAACTGACACGTACTAATGAAGGTCTTGCCAATCATTTAATGACTTTCTACTGGCGAGGAAAACTAAATTTGGATGAAGGAGAATTACTAACACGATTTTTTGAGTTAGCTTCCAATGAATTACGTGGCTATGCTCTCGAATTTTTAGGACGAAGCCTTAAAAATACAGAAAATGATATAGAACCAGAAATTCTCAATAGTCTTCAGCTACTATGGAAAAAACGTTTGGAAACCGCGTGTAATTCCAGTGAACCTAATTCCTACGCTACCGAACTTGCTGCTTTTGGTTGGTGGTTTGGTTCAGCAAAGTTTGAGGACTCTTGGGCGATTTTACAGATCAAACAAATCCTTGAGCTAATTGGTAAAATAGATACTGATTTTCTTGTGTTAAAACGTCTGACTATACTTGCTGATACGATGCCTGAGTCAGTTGTTGAGTGCCTTGATTTGATGATTAAAAAAGACAATTCTAGTTGGGATAAATACGGTTGGCGTAATGAAACTAGGAGTATCCTGAGTAAAGTCATTAAAAGCAACAGTGGTCAAGCTAGACAAACTGCTGTAGATATTATTCAATATTTGGGTAAACGTGGAAATTTGGAATATCGAGAATTACTTAATCTCAGTCCTGATTTTGGAAGTTAAAAATACTAATAATATTAGTATGACTAAATTTTGGATTTTAGACAGAAATCAAATATTCAACCTAAAATCCAAAATTCTCCCTCAACTTCCCCCTAATTAAACTACCTGAAACAACCTACAAACACCAAGAATCACCACCAATAAATCCCCACCATCAGCACCCCTCTTAATAGACATCTCCAAATCCAAAATCATAGTCACCGCCTGAGCCAAAGCATTGATACTTGTATTCGCTACCTCCTGACGCAAATAATAAACCCGACGAGGATTACTGATATTACAAACTTGAGCTAATTCACCATCCTTCTTCACCCCAGAAACAATTGCAGACTTCACCCATAACCAAGTTCTAAACTGCGTTAAAATAGTGCTGACAATCACCATTAAAGGTTGAGAACGAGACAGTAAATCATCCAACAATTGCAAAACTTGATGGCTTTTTCCTTCACGCATAGCCGCAGCCAATTGTAGGCTATTCTGAGTTTGACATGGTACTAACTCCTGTACCTCCCCAAGCTCCAATGTTCTACCCTGAGCATAAATAGACAGTTTGCGTAACTCAGAAGCAGCACGAGTCATATCATTACCAATAGCTTGTGCTAAATATGTCACCGCCTCCTCTGACAACAGCAGTTTAATTTTCTTGGCTGTAACAGCATTATCTGTAGTGTTCGTGTAGAGTTTTGCAGCCAGCGAAGCGATCGCCTGTTCAATCAAATCATACCGCCAAGGTGGTATCAACGAAAACTCCAACAACTTCCCATATTTGACCAGATGTTTGTAGACCTTCAGCCGCTTATCTACATTATTAGCCACAAACACCAAAATAGTTGAATCAGGCACTTGCACCAACTGTTGCAAGGTTTCCAACTCCGTATCACCCCACTGCTTGAGGTGGCAATTTTCCACAATTACCAGTTTTTTACCATCAGTCAGGGAACGAGTACGAGCCACACTCAAAGCTTTATCAAGCTGATTATCTGAAAATCGGTGATAACATAAACTCAGCCATTGAGAGTCAATTTCTGCTTTGTACTGGTTTAGCTGTGACTGAATCGCGTATTCGTCATCACCAGTGAGCAAAACAATCATACTTTCACCCTCCCATTATGACTGTGATTGCTTGTCTTAATCAACACAGTTAGAGGTTTTGGACTTTGGGTAGCTCGTTGCAGCATTTTAGCGATCGCCTCTTTACCATTCTCAAACTTTTTCTGATAAGCTGGTGTCACCTCTAAAATTGCCTTAGACCCTTGCAATTTCACCAAATGACCATGAGCCAACAGCTTTTGATGATTGGGTTTAGCCTTATCCATCACCTGCTGCCAAATTTGCGCTAAATTAGCAGTATTAGCGGTATTAGTTGCAACTGTTGGTAACAAGCTATCCTCACCCCCATCCACAGATTTATCATTCACCTTATTAACGGTATACGTACCGAATGTTGGTAACAATCTGTTATCATGCCCTGGTTTAACATTGGTTTTCGTTGTCTCCACAGGCAATAAACCAGGCAGCAAATTGAGTAAACAAACCTCCAGCCACACGCCCGCATTTACCGTATACCGGAGGTAATTTTCAGCTTTTTGTAACTCTGCTAAAGACAAATTCAGAGTCTCAAAATTCCAGTGTTTGGCAAAAGTTTTGAGTTGGTTATAACTGACACAACCAGTCAGCAAAGCTTGTTCCTGCGGTGCAGACTTGATAATCAACAAATCTCGGTATGTTTGCAGTAAATTTGAGATAATCAATTTAGGCGTTTTCCCAGAGTCTACCAAAACTCTAGCGACTTGCAGCAAATTAAAAGTGTTGTTGGTAGAGATAGCCTGTAAAATAGCGATTAGCTCTGTTTCTGTGACACCACCAACGATTTCCATGACATGATGGGCAGTGATATCTACATCTAAAAGACTGGCTTGACCGAGTAATTGCAGCGCATCCCGTAAACCACCGTCACTCAGTCGAGCGATCGCTGTCAGTGCCTCTTCATTAATAGAAATAGATTCCGCATCTGCTATAATACGGAGATGCTGCACAATTGTTTGAATAGATAAAGTACGGAAATTAAACACCTGACAACGACTGACAATAGTAGGTAAAACCTTGTGCTGTTCTGTGGTGCAGAGAATGAAGACAACATGAGGTGGTGGTTCTTCAATACACTTGAGTAAAGCATTGAAGGCATTACCGGTTAGGCAGTGACATTCATCAAGAATAAAAATTCGATAACGTCCTGCTATTGGTGCTAAAGTACAGCGTTCAATTAAAGCACGGGCATCATCTACACCATTATTTGAAGCAGCATCAATTTCACTCACATCTAAACTATTGCTACTTTCAATTGAACGGCAAGATTGACAAATTCCACAAGGTTTATCAGTTGGTTTTTTGCTATTAAGGCAATTAAGAGATTTAGCAAATATGCGTGCAGTGGAAGTTTTACCTGTACCTCTAGAACCTGTTAATAAATAAGCTGGAGCAATTTGCAGGTGTTTGATAGCATTAGTTAGAGCAGTTTTAATGTAGGGTTGTCCAACCAATTCTGCTAAAGTTTGGGGACGATATTTTTGATGTAGAGCGACTGTAGACATAGAATTTATTCATCTTAATTCGTCGCCCTTGCCCCTGTTAAGGGGGTGAAATTTTATTTTAAGTTCGTGAACAATTTATGCTATTTTAGATACAGGATAAACCAACTATTAACTAATTATGAATAATCCACAACAACCGGGAAAATACGATGCTGTGCTTGGTGGTAATAGTCCATCCCTAGAAGGTGCTGCGGTTTTAGGAGGTATTGAAGGGGTAAAGTTGCGGTTGAAAAATCCAGATGCAAAGGTGAGAATTGCTGCACTGGAGCAAGCATTGAACTATGGAGAACAAGGATTAGATGTAATAATTGCCAGCTTAAATGATCAATCTTGGGATGTAAAAAATGCAGCTTATTTAATATTAAGTGACAGAACAGAACCAAAAGTAAAACAAGCCTTAATCTCTAATATCCAAGGGTTAAAACTACAAAAAATTGAAGTAGTAACAACTAACAAATATGGTCAAATTATTCAGCGTCAGCAACGCCTAGTTAGATACTTCATCGAAAACTTAGGAAATGGTGTCATCCTAGAAATGGCACAAATACCAGGGGGAACATTCCTCATGGGTTCACCAGAAAGCGAAGAGGGTAGACGGTCATGGGAAAGTCCCCAACATGAGGTAACTGTTCCCAGTTTCTTCATGGGGAAATATCAATTGACACAAAAACAATATCAAGCTGTCATGGGAAATAACCCTTCTGACTTTAAAGGTGAAAACCGCCCTGTTGAGAACGTTAGTTGGAATGATGCAGTTACTTTCTGTCAACGGTTAAGCCAAAAAACAGGAAAAAACTACACCTTACCCAGCGAAGCACAATGGGAGTATGCTTGTAGAGCCGGAACTACCACACCTTTTTATTTTGGTGAAAGTATTACCCTGGATCTGGTAAACTATCGTGGTCATTACCCTTATGCTTCTGCTCCTAGATGTGAGCATCGTCAACAAACCACAACCACAGATGTAGGCTCTTTTCCCCCTAACGCCTTTGGTTTGTATGATATGCACGGCAATGTTTGGGAATGGTGTTTGGATGATTGGGTAGATTACTATAATAACGCGCCTACAGATGGTAGTGCTGTGACAATCTCAAGTGATAGAAAGCTCTTGCGTGGCGGTTCTTGGTTCTACAGTGCTGGGGACTGCCGGTCTGCGAATCGCGATAGGGTTTCGCGTGATGATCGCGCCCATATCTGCGGTTTTCGGGTCGTGTTCTGTTCCAGGACTTTGTAGCCCTTGGCGCTTTTACCCTCTTACCCTTGGCACTTCTTACTCTTTTCCCTTTCCCCTCGCCGTCAGGCGCTCAATTTTTTTGTCTGATAGCGTAGCGTGGTGTAAGCCATATCAGGATAACCAGGATGATAGGATTTACAGGATTGTAATTTGATGGTTGATAGATGAGATTCATATATTTATTCTTCCATCTCACTTCATAAATATTCACTTTTCTCCATACTAATCATCAACACCTAACCAATAATCAAACAATCACATCCTGTACATCCTCAAATCTTGAACATTTTGATTCAGACAATATTAAATTTATCTAAACAACTAGCAAAATTACCCAAATATGCTATTTTAAATACAGCATACATCAAACCAACCATTAACCAATCATGAATAATCCACAACAACCGCGAGAATACGATGCTGTGCTTGGTGGTAATAGTCCATCACTAGAAGGTGCAGCCGTTTTAGGTGGTATTGAAGGGGTAAAATTACGGTTGAAAAATCCAGATTCAAAAGTGAGAATTGCTGCACTTGAGCAAGCATTGAATTATGGAGAACAGGGGTTAGATTTAGTAATTACAGGTTTAAATGATGAATCTTGGGATATTCAAAATGCGGTTTATTTAATCTTAAATTCTAGATCAGAAACAAAAATTAAGCAAATATTACAAAAGCCTCATCAAGAAGGTTTAAAACTAGAACAAATTGAAGTAGTAACAGTTAACAAAAGATGATAGGTAAATGTTACAATGAGCAATACATTTTTGCACAAAAATTGATTTCATCAAAATATTTAAGACAAATTTTCAAATAATCTAAAGTCATCATATTTAGAATATATAAAACGTTTACAGGAATAGAACTGAGCCTCATTATATTTTTCAATATCGTCTTTTGTTAGTTTAACCAGCTTACAATTTTTATTATTATCATTTTTAAAATAAGTCCTTTCTCTAAGTATAAATACTAATTTTGGATTTATTGGAAATATAATCTCTATTCCTTTAGACAAGTAGCTTGATCCATTCAGATGAGGTATAACTGCGAATGGGTGATCAGATGTATATAAAGGAATTGATGTTTGATTGATGCCCACTAACCATATATATTTTACTAGAACTTGAGACAAATCTGAAATATACTTTGCTGTTATGAATCCACCATGTATAAGAGGAATATTTTTATTATTATGGAATTCATCACATAGTTCAACTATTATATTATTGATATAGTCTTTATAAGAGTCTAGCCACTCTTCTTGGTTAATATTCAACCCAACACCTTGATGTGATAAATCTTGTAAATATTGTTCAAGCTTATTCTCAACTTGAATAGTCGCATCTTTAACAACTATATCTTTTCTTTTAATTAATTCTTGTCTGAACCTGGGAGTTCTTAAAATTTGCAAAGAAAAAATATTAGCCCAATAAATTTGTTTTCTTTTGCTAATTACCTTTTTATGATACCAGTATGATTCTTCTAGATTAGTTAAAATATGGTGAATCTTATGTTCAAATTTTGATATAAAAGGTGCTATTTCATTTTCTACGGTCTGTAAATATTGATCCACTACTTTTTTATCTTTTTCTTCTATTATGTCAGTCGGAAAATCGTAAAAGTAATTACCTGTACCTGTATCTGTTATGTCAGGAGGAAATATTTTCCGAGTTTGTTTGTCAAAGACCCAAATTTTATATTTTCCATTTATAGATAAATAGGCAAATTTCTCCAAGTAAAATCGCGGAACATAGTGTTCCTTAATTGTGTCTTTCTGTATCTTATCCATTGATTTTCGACTCTCCCAATAATCAAATAAGTCTATCTTTAATGTTTAGTTTTTACTTGTCTATAATGTTCTATAATTATTATTATATTAGGATGTTGTGACAATTAAAATAAACCGTAAATTTACGGTTTTATGTAATTCATTATGGCAATCTTTAGTTCAGTGATCACGCAATCAATACTTAGCATATAACGTACCGATATTAATTAAGAAAATAAACTCCTTCTAGAAAAATTACTCAAATATGCTATTTTAGATACAGCATAAACCAACTATTAACCAATCATGAATAATCCACAACAACCAGGAAAATACGATGCTGTGCTTGGTGGTAATAGTCCATCACTAGAAGGTGCAGCCGTTTTAGGTGGTATTGAAGGGGTAAAATTGCGGTTGCAAAATTCAGATTCAAAGGTGAGAATTGCTGCACTTGAGCAAGCATTGAATTATGGAGAACAGGGTTTAGATTTAGTGATTGCAGGTTTAAAAGATGAATCTTGGGAAGTTCAAAATACATCTTATTTCATATTAAGTGATAGAACAGAAACAAAAGTTAAACAAGCCTTAAATTCTAATCTTAAATGCTTAAAACTAGAAAAAATTGAGGTAGTAACAGTCAACAAATTTGGGGAAATTATTCAGCGACAGCCCCGTGTAGCTAGATATTTTATAGAAGATTTGGATAATGGTGTAAAGTTAGAAATGGCTGCAATTCCTGGTGGTACTTTTCTGATGGGTTCGCCAGAAAATAAAGAAGGTAGATGGGATGAAGAATGTCCTCAACATGAAGTTATTGTTTCTAGTTTCTTTATGGGAAAATATCCGGTAACACAGGCACAATATCAAGCTATGATGGGAACTAACCCTTCTTGTTTCAAAGGTAGTAATCGCCCTGTTGAAAAGGTTGCTCGGTATCATGCAGTGGCATTCTGTGAAAAGTTAAGCCAAAAAACTGGAAAAACCTACAGACTGCCAAGTGAAGCCGAATGGGAATATGCTTGTAGAGCAGGAACTACCACACCATTTCACTTTGGAGAGACGATAACAACGGATTTGGCAAATTATCGGGGTACAGATTATGAAACAGATAATGGAAAATATAAATGGTCAGGTTCTTATGGTCAAGGACCCAAAGGAATTTATAGAGAAGAAACAAGAGAAGTAGGGAGTTTTGGAGTAGCCAATAACTTTGGATTATACGATATGCACGGTAATGTACGGGAATGGTGTCAAGATACTTGGCATATTAATTATGAATTTGCGCCTACAGATGGAAGCGCATGGCTAGATGTTGAAAAAAAAAGTATCGTGCAGCGCGGTGGTTCGTGGCAACTCTATCCTGTTTATTGCCGTTCTGCTAGTCGCGGCCTCAGCTACTCCGCCTACAACGATCATGGTTTTCGCGTTGTTTGCAGTGGTGCGGCGAGGACTTAGTAGCACTATGCGATTTTGCCCTCTTGCTCTTTTCTTGTCTTACATATCTCGCGTAGTGAAAAATTTTTTTTGTCTGAATGAGGATAACCAGGATTAAAGGATTTACAGGATTGTAATTTGATGGTTAATAGATGAGATTCATATATTTATTCTTCCATCCCACTTCATAAATATTCACTTTTCTCTATATTAATTATTAACAACTAACTAATAATCAAACAATCACATCCTGTACATCCTCAAATCCTGGACATTATCTCGACTTCGCTCGATAACCACCTGATTCAGACATTTATTATTCTTTGCGTCTTTGCGCGAAATAAAAACCCAATAAACTAACAACTATCCCCCCTATTTATACATAATGAATAACCCCCATCAACAACTACTCCAACAAATAGACCTCATGCTTCGCGCCCGCTATCCCCTACTATATATAGTCGGAGTCGAAGAAGAACCAATAGAACAAGTCCTCCAACAACTCACCCAAATATCCCAGACACCACGACAACTATTATTATGGGATATCGTCACCGGTTGGGATGACAACGGAACTGATAAAGGTTCAGTCATGGGTGCATTATCAAGAATTACCAAAACCCCAGAAAATACAACCACAATATTTGTATTGCGAGACATACATTTTATCCTCAAAAACCCCGATACAGAAAAAAATGTTCCCGTTATTCGTGCTATCAAAAACCTCACCCGTCAACTCAAACGCACACGCCAAACCCTCATCCTCACCAGTCATACATTAACCATTCCTCCAGAACTACAAGAAGAAATTACAGTTATTGATTTTCCCTTACCCAACATCCAAGAAATAGATTATTTAATTCATCAATTAATAGTCCCCGAAAAACTTAACTTAAATGGACTAGGAAAAGAACAATTAATCAAAGCCTGTCAAGGATTAAGTCACGCCAGAATTAGAAGAGTTTTAGCCGCAGCTTTAGCAGCAAAAGGACAAGTCAATGAATCAGATATTGATAGAGTATTAGAAGAGAAAAAACAAGCAGTTCGCCAAACCGGAATCTTAGAATTTTACACCGCCAATGAATCATTAAAAAATGTCGGTGGATTAGAAAATCTCAAACAGTGGGTGCGAATGCGTCAAGATGCTTTTACCGAAGAAGCACGACGTTATGGAATACCCAACCCCAAAGGCGTTTTATTAGTAGGAATCCAAGGAACAGGAAAATCATTATCAGCCAAAACTATCGCCCATGAATGGCGTTTACCATTGTTACGTTTAGACGTGGGGAGATTATTTGGAGGCATAGTCGGAGAAAGTGAAAATCGCATTCGCCAAATGATACAATTAGCAGAAGCAATATCACCCTGTGTATTATGGATGGATGAAATAGATAAGGCATTTGGTAATATTAATAGTGGTGTAGATGGTGACTCTGGAACATCGCGCCGGGTATTTGGTACACTCATTACCTGGATGCAAGAAAAAACCAGTCCTGTGTTTATGGTAGCTACTGCTAATAATGTGCAAATATTACCAGCCGAGTTATTAAGAAAAGGGAGATTTGATGAAATATTCTTTTTAAATTTACCCACAGAAAAAGAACGCCATGATATTTTTAAAGTCCACTTGCAAAAAATCCGTCCTTCCCGACTGCGAGAATTTGATTTACAGAAACTCGCCAAAAATAGCGAAAACTTTAGCGGTGCAGAAATTCAACAAGTAATTATTGATGGAATGCACCGCGCTTTTGGTAGTTTAATAGATGGTAATAGGCGGGATTTTAACACAGAAGATATTTTAGCTGCGGTATCGGAAACAGTTCCTTTAGCGGCTATTGCTAAGGAACAAATTACCAGTTTAAAACGCTGGGCTGCGGAAGCTGGCGCAAGAACGGCTTCTATTGATACACTCTTAATTGAGGAGTTAAAGGTTTATTCTCAGCAGCAAGGTTTGGGTCCTTTGGAGGTGGATTAAATTCAATATTTTTTAACGAACCGCAGAGACGCAGAGGACGCAGAGAAAGATTTTAACTGTAGGGTGTGTCAGATATCAAAAATTTGTTTTTTTATGTTATTTATTAGACCTCTTGCAAAATTCTTTTATGCTAGGATAAAAAGTTTTGACCTAAATTTGCTCCGCCAATGGAATACGAACAAACAAAGCGACTGTCCAATCGAGAATTTAAACGTCTGGTTGGGGTACAACGACGCACATTTGATGAAATAGTCAATGTATTGCGAGATGCTGCAAGTCAAAGAAAAACACGAGGTTGTTCTAAAAAGCTGTGTTTGGAAGACCAGGCATTGGTTTGTTTAACGTACTGGCGTGAATATCGAACTTATTTCCATATTGCCAGCGATTGGCAAGTGTCAGAATCAACGATTTGTCGTACTGTTCATTGGGTAGAAAATGTTTTAGTCACTTCCGGGAGGTTTCGGCTGGGAGGAAAAAAGTCATTATTGACACCAACACAAAAACCAAAAACAGTAGCAATGGATGTGACTGAAAGTCCGATAGAACGTCCTAAATATGGTCAAAAACGTTTTTTTAGCGGTAAACAAAAACGACATACACTCAAGTCTCAATTTGTAATTGACCTGGAAACGTTACAAGTCATTTGTGTTGTTAATGGTTCCGGTCGTAGACATGATTTCAAGCTGTTTATTCACAGCAAAGTCCGTTTTCATCCCGATACTGAGAGTCTAGAAGATAGTGGCTACCAAGGAATTGCTAAATTTCATGCCAATAGCCATTTACCAAGAAAGAAACCAAGAAAAGGTAAATTGACCAAGGAAGATAAACAGTTTAATCGTGATTTAGCACGCCGCCGAGTTGCTGTTGAACACGTTAACCGCCGATTCAAAATCTTTCGGATTTTTAGCCAGCGATACCGCAATCGCAGAAAACGTTTTGAATTGCGTTGTCATTTAATTGCGGGCATTTATACAGCACTTCCCGCTGTTATGAGGTACAGTTAGTAATAATAAAAAGATGATTTTTTTATGAAAGCATATTCAATTGATCTTCGAGAAAAAATAGTTACAGCACATATTCAGCAGAAAATATCAATTCGTCAAGTAGCAACCATATTTTCTGTTAGTAAAAGTCTAGTCCAAAAACTGGTAAAGCAACAAGAAACTGATGGGAATTTACAACCTAAGAAGCGAGGGAAGCCGCAGTTTAGTCATCTCGCAAATACTGAAGTAGAGTTAAGAGAACTGATTGTCGAGAATTATGATGCAACTTTAATCGAATTATGCGAATTATTCGCCGATAAGACGGGAAATTGGGTGAGTCGGACGGCAATGGGACGCTGCTTACAAAAACTAGAATTAAATCGTAAAAAAAAACATTGCGGAGTAGTCAAGCAGCAACAGAAAGAGTTCAAAAATTAAGAACAGAATATTGGGAAAAGATAAAAGATATAGATCCAGATAACCTGGTATTCATAGATAAAACAGGGGTTTTACTTGGTTTGACAAGAACTCATGCGCGTTCAGAGAAGGGAACAAGAGTATACGAAATGAAACCATTTTATCGAGGTGCAAAAGTTACAGTAATTGGAGCAATTAGTATTAAAAAAGTGGTGGCATTAATGACTATGAATGACTCAATGGATAGCAAGGCATTTGATGTCTTTATTGAGAAGTTTTTGGTGCCTCAATTGTGGTCAGGTGCAGTAGTAGTTATGGATAACTTACCTGCATATAAACTATCATCAATTGAACCAATGATTGAAGCGGTGGGTGCAAAAGTTATTTGTCTATCACCATACTCTCCCGATTTTAATCCAATTGAGTTATGGTGGTCACAACTCAAATCTTTTTTACGCACTTTCTCTCCAACTACAACACAAATGGTTGATACAATTATCTCAGTTGCACTCGACTTAATGAATCCTAAACATTTAAAAAACTGGTTTACTAATTGCTGTTACTGTACCTCATAACAGCGGGAAGTGCTGTAACTATGACATTCAGCCATGCTAGTTAACTTTTTGACAATTTGTTTAACCCTCTAACTTACCACAAAACTTTTCTGCAAGAGGTCTATTCTCTCTGATGCACCCTACTAATTTACTATAAGTCTCTCTCCTATTAGGGGAGAGGTTTGGAGAGGGGTCAAAAATACATAAGGAGTTGATTTTTTATGTCTCATTTTACAACTATTAAGGTACAAATTAAAAATGGTGATGTTCTCCATCAAATATTGCAAGAGTTAGGTTATCAAGTTGAGTTAAATTCTCAGGTTCGTGGTTATAGGGGTAATACTACAAGTGCTGAATATGTGATTAAACAAGCTAATGGTTATGATTTAGGTTTTCGTCAACAGGGGGGAATTTATGAATTAGTTGCAGATTTTTGGGGTGCAAAAATTAATCAACAAGATTTTATTAATAAAATTAGTCAAAAATACGCCCATAAAACTTTGATGGAGACTATACAAACTGAGGGGTTTAATGTGGAGGAAGAGGAAGTTTTAGCAGATGGTACTGTGCGGGTTGTTGTTGGTAAATGGGTGTAAAAGATGTTTAAATAAATGGCGATTAGAAATCGCATCTACACAGACGAAACCCGCCTGTACGGGTTAGAAATCCTTATTTTTTTAGTCCACGCAGGTGGACTTTGGTTGTGTAGGTGTGAATTATATTCGCCGTTGTATTTTTAATCAATGTTATCAAAAAGAAGAAAATATCATGGCAGAATATCAAAAAATTGAATATCGCATTGGTAAAGATGGTAAAATTGTAGCACGGGTTTTAAATGCGACAGGTTCTAGTTGTGTGGAAACTACAAAAAGTTTAGAACAATCTTTAGGTGAAATAGAATCTCAGGAATTATTACCAGAATATTATCAAGATGATGAGATTATTACAACTTCCGAAAATCAAACCTTACAACAACAATAAACTATCATTACTCGTTCCTTGTCTCTGACAAGGAATGCACAAAGAGGCTCTGCCTTATTATAAAATAGAGGTATAACCTCTAAAATGGCATTCCCAGTCTGGAGACTGGGAAGGAGAAACGAGAATAATAAACTAACTACATCAACATCAATAAATAATATGCTAGAACAAATTAATAATATCGGTTTCGCTGTAATTCTCGCTATCATCATCTATATTATTCTGCGTTTCTTATTTCCCGAAACCCAGGAAAATACACCAACTAATCATCAACCTATCACCTCAACAGATACACAACAAAAAATTAAAGATTTAGAATTACAATGTCAACGACTGCGGGAAGAATTAAAACAACAATCTCAACAACTACAAACCGATTTTCAAACTGAAACCTTTACCCAATTACAAACATTATTAACCAACTATCCCACAGTTAAAAAAATGGCTTTAGCTAAACCTGACTTACCTGCTAAAAATCTGGTTTCCCTATTTACATCTTTAGATAATTTAATGGATAGTTGGGGTTATACTGTAATAGGTGAAATTTGGGAACAGGTAAATTATAATCCCCAATTACATCAACCTGATAGTGATGATATTCAAGAAGGTGATTTAGTTTATATTAGATTTATTGGTTATCAAAATGGTGAACAAGTTCTCTATCCTGCAAAAGTTAGTCGCACTTTACCGGGAGGATTCAATAATAATTAAATTATACAATCTTGTGGGGTGGGTATCCTCATCGCCCAAATATAATATTATATCAATCTTGTAGATTGGGTTAAGGGAAACGCAACCCAACACTCGCAATAATTTATTTCGTACAAAGACGCAATCTCCCGTAGGATATACCGCAGGGTAGACGCAAAAAAGTTAAAGAGATTTATTTATTATTCTGACTCCTGACTCCTAAACTATGACTACTATCGCTATTGATTTTGGTACAAGTAATACTGTAATTAGTATTTTAGAAGCTGATACCCAACAACCTAAAAGTTTACGATTTCCTAATTTATCCCGTGTCTTTGTGGGTGTAACTTCTCAAGGTGAAAGATTAGAATTTCCCGTTATTCCTAGTTTATTATTTATTAAATCACCAGATCATATTATATTAGGTGAAGGTGTAAGAAGTCAACGTTTAGGACTTTCTCAAAATTATCCCCCAGAAAGATTATTTAAAAAATTTAAACGTGATTTAGCTGAAGATTATCAACCACCACCACGTCAAATTGATGGAATTAGTTATAATTCTGTTACTGTTTCTGAATTGTTTATTCAAACTATTTGGCAGAAACTTCAACAGCAAAATATCCAACCCAGTCAGTTAATTTTTACTGTTCCCGTTGGTGCTTTTGAACGTTATTTAGACTGGTTTCGAGAGTTGGGTAATAAGTTAAATGTTCCCCAAGTTTCTATTATAGATGAATCTACCGCAGCAGCTTTAGGTTATGCTGTAAAATCTCCTAATAAATTAATTTTAGTGGTTGATTTCGGTGGGGGAACTCTCGATTTAAGTTTAGTGAGAACTGTTAATAATTCTCATGATAATTATAACTTACGCGCTGAGGTTTTAGCAAAATCAGAAGCTTATGTAGGTGGTGAAGATATTGATGTTTGGATAGTTGATGATTATTTGCGTTCTCAAAATCTCACACCTGAACAAGTTGGTAAAATTAGTTATCAAAACCTCCTAGAAATTGCTGAACGTTTAAAAATTCAACTTTCTAAAAATCAAACTGCTTCCGAAAGTTGGTTTGATGATGAATCTTTTATGTCTTATGAGTTAAAAATCCCCCGTGAAAAATTAGAAGAAATTTTAGAATATCGGCAATTTTTACAACAGTTACGCGATGCGTTAGATGAGGTTTTAACCTTTGCACTCAGAAAAGGTATTGCTAAAAATGATATTGAACAAGTTTTATTAGTAGGAGGAAGTTGTTTAATTCCCGCAGTTCAACAATTAATCATTTCTTATTTTGGTAAAAACAAGGTAAAATTAAATAAACCCTTTGATGCTGTATGTCATGGTGCGTTAGCAATTACCCAAATTACAGAAATAGATGATTTTTTGCGTCATAGTTACGCGATTCGTTTATGGGATAATTTCAGCAAAAGTTATATTTATCATCCTATATTTACCAAAGGTACAAAATATCCTTGTCAAAGTTCCCAATGGTTAACCTTACAAACTGCAAATAATGGACAAACAGAGATTCGTTTAGATATTGGTGAACTAGGTGATATAACACAAACAGAAATAGCTTTTGATGCTTCAGGTAGAATGACTTCTAGCACTCTCCAACATCAAGAAAGTTATCGTTCCTTAGATACCCAACATCAACAGGTATGTGTAGCAAAACTTAACCCTCCTGGATCAGCAGGATTTGATAGAATATCAGTATTATTTGAAGTTGATTCTCGTCGAATTTTGTTAGCAACAGTCAAAGACTTATTAACAGGAGAGATGTTAGTTAATAGAGGTGAAATTTATAAATTGAGGTAAGATAATATCTCTAAGCGTTCTCAGAAAACAGGAGTAGACTACGGGTTTTAGCGATACGTGGCTACACAAAGAAAATCTACCCTCACATTATTAGGACTTACGCAACTGGCACATTGGCAGGGTGCATCAGACAGCATAAATCCTGCAAATAAACAGATTTTTGATATCTGACGCACCCTAAAACAGATTTTAGGTGTGACACTTGCGTAAGTCCTGATTATATCTAAGAGGATGTTTGAAAAGTCTTTCAGCGCGTGTTTCACAACCCTGGCTACCGAGAATCCACTACGGGAGAATTGGGGTTTTGGGATTTGATCTCACCCCCCTGAGTCGCATTTGAGCCGACCCTTTTCAAACACCCTCTAAGTAATTTTTATCAAAAATTAGTATTTTGTGCGATCGCCTCTACCACTACTAAACGTTTGCGTGACTTAGAGGCAACCGCTATCATTATTTCTCTCTTTCAACCTCAGCTAATTTGCTAAATTTAAGCTACAAATTAACAGTGATTAACCATTTGGAGTATACAACGGTAGCAAGAAATGACGCATAGATATTTCCACCTCTGGATTTGGTCTATCTCCATAAGGAACTAACATAGCCGGATGATCCGATTGCTGTAAGTGCATTTTGATACTGGTACTAGGAATAGCTTTAGCAGCTTCTATTAAATACTTGAGATTAAACTGGATATTCAACATCATTTCTGTGGGTAAATTAGCAACAATCACCAGATCCCCTTTACCAAATTCCCGTTCAATAGATAACCGTAATTGCTGCAAACTGCCATCAAACTGCAAATAAATTCCTTGTGCTTTCTTATCCGTTAATACAGCTAACCGTTCCAGTGCTTTAACCAACGGTGCTTTTTCTACAATCACTTCTTTTTCAAAACTAAATCGAGCTAACAATTGTTCACAATCAGGATAAATTCCTTCCAGAACTGGACAGCTAAGAATGATATCTTGCCAAGCCAAACCCAAACGATTACTTTGGGCATCATACAGCATATTTATTGATTCTACATCATCACCTAAATTTCGTGCTATTTCTCTCACCACACGACCAGGCAGAGTAAATTTAATCATTTCTGATGATGTAACTTGTTGACGTGGTTTTCTACCGATTCCTTGAGTTGAAACTTCAGTAATAGCAACTCGATGTCCATCAGTACCTATCAACTTTAATTTCTCCTGTGTAAGTTGGACATGAACTCCAGTCACAATATATTTATTTTCATCAGTGCTAACTGCATAAAGCACGCTTTTTAACCCATCTTTGAAAACTATTGTTGGCAGAGAAACAGGAGTTGTATCAATGATATTAGTAGGTGGAAACTCTTCAGCACTAATACCTCTAATTTCATATTTACCATCGGCATCAGATATACCGAGAGAATATATTTTTGTTTCCTTATCCTCTTCTGTTTCTGTAAGCTGTGTAATTTGAGTTTTACTATTCAGAGAAATATTACCATGAGGACAATGCTTGACTATCTCAAATAACATTGCTACTGGTACAGTAATTTCACCACTTAATAACACCTGCGCTGCAAAACTTGCTTGAATTGTTAATGCTAAATCTGTGACAGTTAGATGTATTTGTTGTGTTTCAACATCTGCAATAATCAGGACATTGGCAAGAATAGGATGACTAGGTTTAGCTGGGGTAGCGCAATGAACTAAAAAAAGTGCATTGTAAAATTTAGTTTGTTCACAGATCACTTCCATCCCTGATTCTATAATTGGTCGAGGAGTTGATTCTTTTTTGGGTGATTTTTTCTTAGTTCGCTGCTTTTGAATTGTTTCATCTGAAGTTTCAGAGTTGATATTATTCTTCTGCTGTTGAGTTGTTTTATCTGAAGTATCAGGATTAATAGAGGTAGTTTTTTTCTTTTTCCGCACAGATATTTTTGTGCTATTTGTTGATACTCCATCTTCTATTTCAGTAGTAGCAGCATTTTTGGGTTTGGTCTTTTCTATTTGAGAAGTAACAGCATTTGTTTGTTTTGCCTTTTCTGTTTGAGGAGTAGCAGCATTGAGTTGTTTTGTCTGCTTTGCAGTCTTCACATTTTGTTTTGGTGTTGTTTGAGTCATGATCTTTTATTTCTGATTGCATCATTACTATAAGACTGCGGTAGCAGACAGTTAGGAACTTACAAATAAAAAATATTCCCTTACTTTCATAGATAGCTATTTATGGAGGGATAAACAATGGTTTAAATTTGAAAAATTGGATAATAATTTATTTGTTTAAATTCACTAATACAAAATTAATATGAAGTTGCATAGAATAAGATTTTAAAAACAATTGACAGAATATACCCTTTAAATTAATGAATTCCTCATTCTATGCAGCTTCAGATAAAATGGTATCAGATTACCGAATTACCAAAATACGCTGTCTAGCTCGTGAACTAGCAACATAATACAAGCGATTAAACTCCCTAATTTTAGCTAGAATTGATTTATTATCATCTCCCCGTTCTGGATTCAATCGCTTACTCAAATCTTGTCCATCAATACCTGCTTCTAAGAAAGTGCTACCTTGACTATTATGCACAGTTAATGCAAAGCAATTTCTGATATTGGCAAACTGCTCTAAATGTTTATAGTATTGCTTCCACAGAAAAGGATTTCGCTTGGCACTTCTGAGCAACCGTTGAGTTTCTTGTTTAAATCGTTTCTCTTCATCTTCATGTAGAACGTAAATTTGACGCACAATTCCTTCATCTGTTTCTACTTTCAATTTCCAAGCATCATAATTGTTATAACGTTCTGCCAACACATCTACAACATTAAATTCTGTAGATGTAGAAAGAATGGCAGTTTTCCCATCAGGAGCTATCACCGGATCTCTAGTAATTAATCGTTCTCCAGGAATAAATCTGCTGGCATTCTTACCATACAAATATGTCCGAATCTGTTGATTATAAAAGTCAACTTGGGCATTAGTCCATGATAAAATACGGAAACAATCTGGATTATGCACAAACTCTTTAGACATCTTTTTGCACGCATACCGCAGTAAAGTTTGACGTTTTACCATGAGCGAACCGTTACTTTTATCAGGTAAATATTTAGCAAAGGGATTAAATGGTAGTTTACTTTGAGTAACTGCATAGCGAGCAGCAGTAACAAACTCTAATAAAGGACTATCAATTCCTTGGCGGACAACTTGAGTTAATACTGCTTTATTTGCTACTTGAAAACTGAGAGATTTTCTTTCATTAACTGGATTTAATTGGGCAGGGTCGCCCATCAGGATAATTTTGATTTTTGTCCAGGTGGATGATTGATTAGCAACATTTTCAATCCAGTGCCACAGTTGTTTACCAATCATGGAACATTCATCAATAAAAACAACATCAAATAGATTGATGTAAGATGCTCCTGTCTGCTCAAGTACTTTCTTTTTACCTCTAGTCACCATTCCTAGTCCTAGCAATTGGTGAATAGTAAAGAACTCTACGCCAGTTACACCGTTTTCTGCTGCCATTCGCCGCAGTACACCTACAGCTTTATTCGTAGGTGCAGTTAAGACAACTCGTTTACCTATAGCCACGAGAACTTTAACGAGTTGGAAAACTATTGTTGATTTACCGGTGCCGGCATATCCTACTAGTAGAAATAAAGCAGCACTGACAGTTGGTTGGACAAAAGTCCACATTTTATCCAAAGCTTTTTGCTGCTGTTGAGTAAATTGAAATGGAAAAGAATTTGTGGTCAGTAAAGTAGGAAGAGTTTGGAGCATAGTCGCTTCGTTAATTCCATTAATTGATCCACTCAATGCAGCGTTAGCTGTTTGGTTTATTACAAAATAACACTCTTTTTAGTATCAAATATTTATTAGGGCTATAAGAGCGGTAAGCGTTCACAATTCAAAAGTATTACCTCTTGATAAATCAAGAAGATTGAAAAGGGAATAAGTTTTTTTGTTTTTACCTTTAAAAGGGGAGACTTTTGACCCATTTCTTTTGGTAAGTTTTTCGTAAGTATTCAGCTATCAGTAAATGGCTACGCTAACAGCTATTATCGAGAGAGAGACTGAGTTAATAACAAGTATGCAGAGTTTTGTCAAATTACACCAGTGTTAATGAGAGAAATTTACAGCCTATTATTGATGGTTTTCTTCTTTCTTTCTGAAACGATTGGGGGAGTGATACCTGGGAAATAGAGATGAAGTGGCATCAGACATTAAAATAAAAGACGTAAGCATTTTCCAGAAAGATGACATATCCAACTGCTCCTTGGAAACTTGAAGGCTATGCGATTCAAACCTTGCACTTAGTTGATATCAAGCAAGCTGTTCCTTTTGTTCCCTCCGAATTAGAAATTGTTTCCCTTTTACCCGGTAAAACTCTGGCGGGAACTTATGTATCTTCCTATGAAGCTGGTTCTTTATTGGAATACAATGAATTAATTGTATTTCCAGCTTTTGTACGCTATCAAGGATATATTGGTGTTTGGATTTCCCATATTTATGTAGATAATGAAGATTCCGTAGCTGGAGGTAGAGAAATTTGGGGATTACCCAAAGAAATAGCTGAATTTAGTGGGGATAATCACGGTAAGGTTAGTGTCAAACAAAATCAAAGAGAGTTATACCAACTGTCTTATAAAAAAGACTTGTTGAGCTTATCTACATGGTGGCAACAAGAATTTAAAGGTAATGCTTTTGGCGGTTTAGGTTCTGAGTTGCTATATTTTCAAAATAATTTTAAGTCTCAAATTAGCTTATTAAAAGCTAATTTAGAAATTCCCCAACACAGCCCTTTTGCTTCTTTACATTTAGGTCAGCCTTGGTTAACTGTAAAATTACAAAAGTTAGAATTATTGGCTGGTGTACCCAAATTACTTGGTAATGAAGTCATTAATTTGAGTTATAATTGATTGTTAATTCTGTTGCTTCAACTTTGCTTGAAACCGAGTGATATCATGTCCGACTGAACACTTATGCTCAAAAATTTTTCTGGTCAACACCTGTGGAATTTGGCAAAATTCTGATTTTATTACCAATCCGTCTACCTACTGGTGAAATCTGATTCAAGCTGTTAGCGTAGCTGGGCGTAGCCATTTACTGATTACTGTAAAGCCCTGGGGGCATAGCTGCGCTGCCGTATGACTCCTACGTCATCACGCAAGCTATAGGCATTAGCTGAATACTTACCAAAGTATTACAGTAAAAATGCTATAGTTTATTGATAGTAAAATGCAGATATTAAGATTCGACAGTGATCATGGGATATCCAAAACACTGGAAAGAATTAGCTAAATCTATCAAAGAAAAAGCAGATTGGTGTTGTCAAAAATGTGGGCGTGTTTGTTTGCGTCCGGGTGAAAAACCTCCTGACAACATTAAACCCCGTGCCTATAACCTCCAAGTCCACCATTTCAATATGAACCCTACGGATAACAGGCTTGAAAACCTTATACCCGTCTGTACTGGGTGTCACCTTAGTTACCATAGAGGTGGTAAGGGTAATGTTTCTGTGGGGCAGTTGACGTTGTTTGATATTTCCCAATTTTAGCGATGATAGAATCGTGTGACGTTTGCTAACCCCTGACTGCTCTTGCTGACTCTGATCATCTGTGGAAGGGTAAAATTACAATTACGTAAATATTGTCAAAATTAAATGTGCTGTATCAAGATTAATAAGATTATATATATTTTATATGATGCTATATAGCGTTATATGACAATCTTATATGATACAGAGCTAGGCTGTTAGAATTAGAACAGTTTAATCAAGAATTTACTCTATAGCTACATATATTTTTCTGCTTAGTAAAATATATACATAATTAGATATTTATAATATTTGTCAATACTAGACAAGACGCTAGAAAAAAGATTATGCTGAAAAATCACCAGTTTGACATAACGCCAATTATGTCAAACTGGAAATCAACTAAAATAGTATAAAAGTACTAACAAGATGAACGCTTTAACAATTGCACAACCAAATGAAATTAACCAATACGCAAATAAATCTATTGATATATTGCTTAATATGTGGCTACATAGCAAAACTAAGTCTACTCAAGACAGTTACAAGCGTACTGCTATCAAGTTTTTAACTTTTGTAAATAAACCACTTGTTAATGTAGGTTTAGATGATTTACAGCAGTGGGTAGATAGCTTACCATCTGCCAACGATAACACTAGAAAAACTTATATTAATATAGTTAAGTCACTGCTTACCTTTACTCATCAGTTAGGAATTACACAGTATAACGTTGGTAAGGTGGTGAAGACTCCCAAACCTAAAGACGCTTTAACAGAACGGATACTAACTGAACAGGAGATAACTATACTGATACACAGTGAGAACAATACCAGGAATAAGCTAATTTTAAAAATGCTTTACTACTGCGGGTTACGTGCTACTGAGTTAAGCGGGTTAACTTGGGGTGATTTGTCAGAACGGGGTGATGGAAATGGTCAGGCCACTATATATGGTAAGGGTAGTAAAACCCGTGTAGTGATTATTCCCAGTAACTTGTATAAGGAATTGAAACAGTTAAGGGGTGATGCTGGTAAAGCCGAGCCGGTGTTTAGAAGTAGACAAGGTAAGGGGTTTTTAACCCGTGCTATGATTTGGGAGATTGTTAAAAAAGCTTCACTGAGAATAGGTTTACCCGCACCTAGTCCCCACTGGTTACGTCATGGACACGCAAGCCATAGTCTTGATAGGGGCGCACCTATTCATTTAGTTAGTCAAAGTTTAGGTCATGCTTCAGTTGCTACTACCAGTAGATATTTACACGCTAAACCATCGGACTGTAGTAGTTTGTATTTGGGGTAATCTTTGCGGGGTAAGATGATCTGAAAACCTTACCCCTATTAATAGCGACCGCTATATTTACCCCAAGAAGGCATTGGCAATCGCCAATCACATCTACCATTTAAATCTCGTTATTGATCACAGCAAGCTTAAACATCAACCAGTAAACTCAATAAATTGAGTGACTTTAGCACCAGTTGGCACATAAATTCCCCAAATTCTGCACCAAACAAGATAACGAACCTGCCAACCAACACTAAAATAGTGTAATCAGATTGTGCTGAGATTGTGCTGAAATTGCACCGCATTTGTGCAGAACTGCACCAAATTACCGCCTTTAGGGTAACTCGACTTAGTGGGTAAAAATAAAAGTGTACTTATTACGCTTTTATTTTCCGGGGCAGTAAATCGCATTAATTACAGACATTCGGTAGCACAAAAATTGTGTTTATTTGTTCTAAACTGCACCCCCCGGCTGAACCCCTTTCAGACAATATATTAAAAAATTTAAGTTTTAAACTTTCTTCACTTCTCTTTACTATTGGTTGTTGCAACTTTTTCCAGAATTGTTTTCTGCTGTTGAATCTAAGATAAAGTCATAGCCAGTATCATTATCCTCAACAACTTTGATGATAAAAGCTTGCTGTTGCCGTCGTTCACCTGATTGAAAACTAATTTCACCAGTGGCTCCACATATTGGTATGTTTTTGTGTAGTTCTTTTCCTAATTCTTTACGATTTGTATTTCGCTTCAGTCCTTCGATAATAATTTTGGTAGCATCATAAGCCATAGCACTTCGCCAATTGACTTTTCTCTTCCACATCTGTTCTGCTTTCAGGGGAAAAGGATTATTTGCAAAAGCATCTGGATGCCAAGGAGTAACTAGCACCATGTTTTTAAGAGCTTCCTTTGCTTGTGATAGTATTTCATCTGTGTACATGTAAGAGCCTGCAATTATAAATGCCCAAACCTGCAATCAAGACATTTTCAAACCAGGATTATTTGCAACTATAATTTCATTTGAGCCAGGATTAACTGCAACTGAGCCAGGATTATTTGCAACCAACCTGCAATCATCCGTTTCGACCAGGATTATTTGCAAATAAGCTAAACACTGCACTAGGACTGAGTTTTCAGTGTTGACAAGAGTAGGTCTTGAAACTCATTACAGAATTTAATAAATAAACTTTGAATTCTTTACCGAGTTTTTTTACTCGAAAACCAACGGTTTAAGGTTCTCTAAGCTTTACCAGTGAAGGAGTTAAGAAAACATTCGTTTCTTTTACTTTTATAGTTGCAGATAATTCTGGCTCAAACCGATGATTGCAGGTTGGTTGCAAATAATCCTGGTTCAGTTGCAGTTAATCCTGGCTCAAATGAAATTATAGTTGCAAATAATCCTGGTTTGAAAATCCCTTGATTGCAGGTTTGAGCGATTAGTATTGCAGGTTGCTAGTGTGATTCGTTCTGTCGAAACGAATAGAAATATTCGGGGATGACAGGCAAGGGAAATATTTGGGAGAAATTCCGACAGAACCTTGACAACTCAATTTTTCGTGATGGTGCAATTCCATCCCTCCAAGTGCAGGAGTGACAGCAAGTGAAAGACAAGCTTGTCTTGCTCAAGGGCTAAATCCTCTTTTCGCCATGTTACCCCAAGTTCTTTTACTACTGAGATGACTCTAAAACCTTTTGCTTATAGGCATCCTGCTTATTTGCAATTAATGTGAGCCGAACTGGATGATTGCAAGCTGGTTGCAATTATTTTGAGTCTGTTTGCAATTAATGTGAGCCGAACTGCAATCTTATTTGCAATTAATGTGAGCCACAAATTGTCTTGTTTGCAAGCCGGAGCGTTTATGTTTGCGAGCCGCAACATATATTTAGGATTTGCATGGCTTCTTTTGACTCTTTCATGGCTTTTCCCTTCTCTATTTGACGCTTGTTATTTTAACAAAAAAAGCCTGAAATCTTTACTAGGTAATCTTTTCAGGCTTTTATTTCTCTAAATTTTTAATTCCTAAATTTGCTTTAGTATCTGCGGAATGTGGGTAATAAGCAACAAGCTTAACCAAATAAGAAGGTAGCCGTATTAGAAGGAGCTAAAACTGTTCCATTTAATCCTGTGACACCAAGAATGGTTTCCAGTAGAGTTCCTGTTCCGAAGTTTGGATTACCTTGAATGCCATCGCTAAGTCGCAATTCGGTATTGGAACCTGATACTTTGACATCAATAAAGCCAATTCCTGTGAAGGCAAGTTGATCATTTTGTTTGTTGAAGTACCTAATAGTATCTGTGCCATCTCCAAAAGTATAGAGAACAAGATCATCATCAAAGCCATTGATTAAGTTAATGGAATCGTTTCCCCTACCACCTGTCAGGGTGTTTGAACCTGAACCTCCATAAAGGACATCGTTACCATCACCACCTATCAGGATATCGTTACCACCATTACCACGCAGGTCATCGTTACCATTACCACCTATCAGGAAGTTATTATTATCGTTGCCACTGATTCTGTTATCGAATTCGTTACCTGTGCCGTTGATAGCCGTGCCTTGTAATGTCAGGTTTTCGAGGTAGGTTCCAACCAGACTATAGTCAATACTGCTGGAAACACTGTCGGTTCCTTGTCCTGATAATTCGGTGATGGTGTCACCTGCATTGTCAATGGAGTAGCGATCGTCGCCTGTACCACCTGTCAGGGAGTCTGCACCTGCCCCTCCATTGAGAACATCGTTGCCTGCACCACCCGTTAGGATATCATTCCCTTCATCACCATTCAGGATATCGTCACCATCACCACCCATTAGGATATCATTCCCTGCACGACCAAGGAGGAGATCCTTACCATCACCACCAATCAGGAAGTTATTACTAGCATTGGCAAAGATGTTGTTATCAAATGCGTTACCTGTGCCGTTGATAGCCGTGCCTTGCAATGTCAGGTTTTCGAGGTAGGTTCCAACCAGACTATAGTCAATACTGCTGGAAACACTGTCGGTTCCTTGTCCTGATAATTCGGTGATGGTGTCACCTGTATTGTCAATGAAGTAGAGATCGTCGCCTGTACCACCTATCATGGAGTCTGCACCTGTCCCTCCATTGAGGACATCCTCCCCTGTACCACCATCGAGGACATCATTCCCTGCACCACCATTGAGGACATCCTTACCTGCATAACCAATCAGGATGTTATTACTAGCGTTGCCAGTGATACCGTTATTAGCTCCGTTACCTGTGCCGTTGATCGCCGTGCCTTGCAATGTCAGGTTTTCTAGGTAGGCTACAACCAGACTAAAGTCAACGGTGCTGAAAACAGTGTCGTTTCCTTGATCCTGTAATTCGGTAATGGTGTCACCTGCATTGTCAATGTAGTAGATATCGTTTCCTCTACCACCTATCAGGGAGTCTACACCTGTCTCTCCATTGAGAATATCGTTGCCATCACCACCAATCAGGAAGTTGTTACTAGCGTTGCCAATGATTCTGTTATCAAATGCGTTACCTGTGCCATTGATAGCCGTGCCTTGCAATGTCAGGTTTTCCAGGTAGGTTCCAACCAGACTATAGTTAAGGGTGCTGAAAACAGTGTCGGTTCCTTCTCCTGACAATTCGGTGATGAAGTCACCTGCATTGTCAATGTAGTAGACATCGTTGCCTGTACCACCTGTCAGAGAGTCTGCACCTGTCTCTCCATTGAGTGCATCATTACCTCCACCACCCGTTAGGGTATCATTCCCACCACCACCATTGAGGACATCGTTACCATCGCCACCATTGATGGTATCGTCATAAACTCCACCCGTCAGGTTATTGGCTACATTACTACCTGCGATCGTTCCTCTTCCCTTGAAACCTGTAATATTAATGTTCTCAAAGTTGCGTAGGGTAACGCCACTGACTCCTGTAAGGCTAATGAGTTGGTTGGTGAGACTGAGGTCTAAGTTGACAACATCGGTAAGATTCCCTTGGCTAAGAGTGAAGGTATCAATACCAGTATTGCCATCAAAGCTTTCTCCAGATTGCAGGTTGACAACCGTTGCGGTGATTTTGTCGTTGCCGCCATCTCCGTCAATGATATCAAGTTCGTTGGTAGCTGTGAAGGTTTCATTGGCTATAGTGCCAGTGATGGTATTGGTAGGAAGGTTGTTGATCGTAATGGTGAAGGGTGATTCGGTGAATAGTCCTCCTGTATCGGTACTACGAACACGGACAAGGTAGGACGCTTTGCTCTCAAAGTTTGGCGAAATCTTCAGCCGCAGCTGATTGTTAACTATGGTGAAGCTACTGTTGTTTGTACTGCCTGCTCCAGTCACGAGGCTATAGGTAAAGGTCTCGTTGCTATCAGGGTCGGAGCTACTGAATGTGCCAACAGTGCTATTGATGGCAACATTTTCGTTAATGCTGGTGGCACTTAGGCTCAAGGCGGTGGGCGCTTCGTTAACGTTGGTGGCGTTCAGGGTGAAGTTGGTTGTCGCATCAGGTGTAGAACCTACTGTAATGTCATCGACATTGATGGTGACGCTGTAACTGGTTTTGGCTTCGTAGTTGAGAACTGTATTGGCTTTGATGTACAAACCTGTTACATCAACTTCAAAGAAACTAGCATCAGTTCCACTCAAGCTGAGGTTATTGATTCCCAATGCGTCATCGGTAATGGTGACATCGGCGACTTTGATCCTCGTAGCGGTGCTGGTGTTTTCAGCGATCACTGTCAACTGATTCGTTAAACTAACAGCAGTTGGGGCTTCGTTGACATCAGTTACAGTCAGGGTGAAGTTGGTTGTTGCGTCAGGGTTACTGCCAACGGTGGTGTCATCGACATTGACGGTGACGCTGTAACTGGTTTTGGCTTCAAAGTTTAGGGCTGTATTCGCTTTGAGATATAAGCCTGTGCTGTCAACTTCAAAGAAGCTTGCATCGGTTCCACTGACGCTGAGGCTGTTGGTTCCTAATGCGTCATCGGTAATGGCAATATCGGCGACTTTGATGCGAGTGGTGGTGCTGGTGTTTTCAGCGATCGCTGTCACCTGATTATTCAAATTAACAGCAGTAGGCGCTTCGTTGACATCGGTGATGTTTAGGGTGAAGTTGGTTGTCGCATCAGGTGTAGAACCTAATGTGTTGTCATCAACATTAACGGTGACGTTGTAGCTGGGTTTGGCTTCGTAGTTGATCGCTGTTCCTGCTTTCAGGTATAGCCCCATTGCATCAACTTCAAAGAAGCTGGCATCGGTTCCGCTAACGCTCAGGTTGTTAGTTCCCAATGCGTCATCGGCGATCGCAATATCGGCTACCTTGATGCGAGTTGCAGTGCTGGTGTTTTGTGCGATCGCTATTACCTGATTATTTAAATTAACAGCAGTAGGTGCTTCGTTAACATCGGTGATGTTTAGGGTGAAGTTGGCTGTCGCATCAGGTGTAGATCCTACGGTGCTGTCATCGACATTAACGGTCACGCTATAGCTGGTTTTGGCTTCAAAATTGAGAGCCGTGTTGGCGTTGAGATAAAGAGCGTTTCCATCTACTTCAAAGAAACTAGCATCGGTTCCGCTTAAGCTCAGGTTGTTGGTTCCCAATGCGTCATCGGTGATGGCGATATCAGCGACTTTGATCCTCGTCACGGTGCTGGTGTTTTCAGCGATCGCTGTTACCTGATTATTTAAACTAACGGCGGTGGGGGCTTCGTTGACATCATTGATGTTGATTGTCAGTGCTTTGTCGTAGCTCAGTCCACCTCCATCGGTTGTCCTGACTAAAATGCTATAGCTTGATTTGGCTTCAAAGTTGGGAGAGGCGTTGATCAGTAGCTGATTGCCACTGATTGTGAAGGCGCTGTTATCATTTGTGCCATTGACAAAGCTATAGATAAAAGTATTACCTGCATCGGGATCGGTGGTGCTAAATGTGCCAATCAGGCTATTTGTGGCAACATTCTCATTGATGCTATTGGCACTGATGCTCAAGTTTGTGGGCGTATTATTAGCGGTAGCATACAGTTGTACATCGTTACCTGAGCCGCCTTGGTAGGTAATGAAGATGTTGTAGCCGCCAACTACTCCGACTTGCGCTCCTTCTGCCAGTCCTGTAAATGTGCCAGTGACTGCATCGGTTCCATCGTTGTTGATTAGGGTAAAGAAGCTGTTTGTTGTAGGAGCGGTATAGCCTGTCAAATCAAGGTTTAGGGTTGAGCCAACTAGGTCTACTGCACCTGTAAGGTTAACTGTGTCAAAGCGACTGAGTCCACTGTTGTAGTCAACTTTGATGGTGTCGTTGAGGTATAGATTACCTGCGGTGACGTTGACGGTTGCGCCGAGGGTGGTTGCGCCAACGGGAACATCGTTGTCTTGGTTGATAAATATGTTGCCTGCGGTGGTGATGCTGGCGGTGTTGGCTAAGTTGATGGTGCTTGACAGTAGATTAATATTCCCTGTGGTGCTAGATATCGCTCCACCATTAATCAGGTTAATACCAAATCCTGTGCCGCTTCCTGTGCCTGTGAGAGAAATCGCGCCACTATTGCTTTGAATTGCACCACCGGCTCTGATACCATCGCCTGATGTGCCTCCACCAGTACCTGTAACCGCGATCGCGCCACTTACCGAACGAACCAGACCGAAAGTATCAACGAAAACGCCATGATTATTTGTCCCTGTGGCAGTAGTAGAGGCTTGACCTGTGACAGTAATGGCGGCTGTACCTGTTGAGCCGATCCCTGAGAAATTGGAAACGATAACACCATAGTTAAAATTCGTGCCAGAACCACCAGTACCTGTAACCGCGATCGCGCCATTTACCGAGCTAATGCCGCACTCTTCTTCAAAAATAACGCCATGATTATTTGTCCCTGTGGCAGTGTTAGAGCCTTGACCTGTGACAGTAATAGTGGCCGTTCCTGTTGAGGAAATAATACCGTAATTGTTTAAATAAACACCATAGTTAAAATTCGTGCCAGAACCACCAGTACCAGTAACCGCGATCGCTCCATTTACTGAGCTAACCCTACCCCAAAAGCCTTGAACTATAACCCCATAATTACCACTCCCTATGGCAGTACCACTACCCTTACCACTCAAGGTAATCGTGCCGTCAGTAGTAGAGGTAACACTAGTGTTATTAACGTTAATACCTATCGAGTTAGTCGTAGTCAGTCCACCCTGAGCAAGGAGATTAATATTCCCTGCGACGGCTAATGAGCTATTAACATCAATACTAATACCACTAGTAACATTTAGTGAATCATTGAATGTTGGCGCATTGATGTTTACCGCGCCACTGTTGACATCACCAATGTTAATGGCAGCAAACCCATCTTTAAAGCTGCTAATTTCGGCGGCGGTGAGGCTTAATGTGCCTGCGCCAGTCCCTAGCCCAATCGTAGTTCCATTCGTTTTTTGCAGAATAGTCAGGCTTCCATTACTGGAGATGGTATTATTTCCTCCTGCCAAATTCATGCTATCGGCTTTAAGGGTAATATTGCCTGAAGTGCTAGTAACTGCTGTACCACCGAGCAAGTTAATACCGACACCTGTGGTAGTTCCTGTGCCTGTGAGAGCGATCGCTCCAATATTGCTTTGAATCTTTGATCCTGCGCCTTCTAGTTTGATGCCATCAGCGAATGTGCCACCACCTGTGCCTATAACATCAATATTCCCTGTTGCTGTTGTTGTAATAGCAGCACCATTCAGGAGATAAATACCTCTGTTGTCACCATTCGTCCTCGTACCGCCAGTCCCCGTAACTGAGATATTGCCATTGGCTGAAGAGATTAGAGTATTAGAGTCTCGGAGTTCGATACCAGCACCAATGCCGTCATTCCCATTGCCTGAACTTACTCCAGTGGCATTTATGGTGATATTGCCATCTGCTGAAGTGATCTTACCGCTAGTTTCTAGTAATAGCCCTCGATTGCCAACGTTGCCTACGCTCGGATTTCCTCCTCCTGTGGCAGTAACGGTAATTGTGCCAGTGCCTTGGGTTTTGATAGAACCATAATTGTCAACCCTTACGCCAATGTTATCCGACCCTGTTCCTCCACCAGTTCCTGTTACAGCAATATCGCCGCTCTGGGAGCTAATGGTGGCGGTACTTCCTGTTACAAAAACACCATGATTAGAATTACCTGAGCCAGCACCACCAGTACCTATAACAGCGATCGCGCCAGTTACCGAGCTAATTGTGCTGTTAGTGCCTTGAACTATAACCCCATAATTATTATTCCCTGTACTAGTACCACTACCCTTACCATTCAAGGTAATCATGCCGTCAGCAGAGGTAATACTAGCGCCATTAACGTCAATACCTCTGGAGTTAACCGTAGTCAATCCACCCTGAGCAAGGAGGTTAATATTCCCACTGGCGGTAAGGCTAGAGCTATTGTTGAAAAGAATGTTAGTTTTACTATCGAGCGATGCCCCTGCACCTGTGACGGCTAGTGTGTTAATAACATTAATATCACTGCCACTAGCAACGTTTAACGCATCAGTGAATGTAACGTTATTGATGCTTACCGCGCCACTGTTGACATCACCAATATTAATGGAAGTAAACCCATCTTTAAAGCTGAGAATTTCGGCGGCGGTGAGGCCTAATTGGCCTTGGCTAACTATGAAATAACCTAGCGCAATCGTAGTTCCATTCGTTTTTTGCAGAATAGTCAGGCTTCCATTACTGGATATTGTATTGTTTCCTCCTACCAAATTCATCGTATCGGCTTTGAGGGTAATATTCCCAATGGCGGTAAGGCTGGAGCCAGTGTCGAGTGAAATGTAGGTGTCATTACTAACGGTAATACCATCGCCACTAATAACTTTTAATGGATCGGTGAATGTAACGTTATTGATGTCTACCGTGCCACTGTTGGTATCACCAATGTTAATGGCAGCAAACCCATCTTTAAAGCTAAGAATTTGGGAGGCGGTGAGGTTTAATGTGCCTGTGCCAGAACCTAGCCCAATCGTAGTTCCATCCGTTTTTTGCAGAATAGTCAGGCTTCCATTACTGGAAATGGTATTGTCTCCTGCTGCCAAATTCATCCTATCGGCTTTAAGGGTAATATTGCCTGTGGTGCTAGTAATTGCTGTACCATCGAGCAAGTTAATACCGAATCCTGTGGTAGTTCCTGTGCCTGTGAGAGCGATCGCTCCAATATTGCTTTCAATCTTTGATCCTGCGCCTTCTAGTTTGATGCCATCAGCTGATGTGCCACCACCTGTGCCTATAACTTCAATATCCCCTATTGCTGTTGTTGTAATAGCACCATTCAGGAGATAAACACCTATGTTGTCACCATTCGTCCTAGAACCGCCAGTCCCCGTAACTGAGATATTTCCATTGGCTGAAGAGATTAGAGCATTGCTTCGGATATCGATACCTGCACCAATGCCGTCGTTCCCATTGCCTGAACTTACTCCAGTGGCATTTATGGTGATATTGCCATCTGCTGAAGTGATCTTACCGTTAGTTTCTAGTAATAGCCCTCGATTACCAACGTTGCCTACGCTCGGATTTCCTCCTCCTGTGGCAGTAACGGTAATTGTGCCAGTGCCTTGGGTCTTGATAGAACCATAATTGTCAACCCTTACGCCAATGTTATCCGACCCTGTTCCTCCACCAGTTCCTGTTACAGCAATATCGCCGCTCTGGGAGCTAATGGTGGCGGTACTTCCTGTTACAAAAACACCATGATTAGAATTATTTGGACCAGCACCACCAATACCTGTAACAGCGATCGCGCCAGTTACCGAGCTAACCGTACTGTTAGTACCATGAACTATAATCCCATAATTGTTAGATCCTGTATTAGTACCACTACCCTTACCATTCAAGGTAATCATGCCGTCAGTGGAGGTAATGCTAGCGCCATCAACGTCAATACCTCTAGAGTCAACCGAAGCCGATAGACCAAGAGCAGTGAGGTCAATATTCCCAGTGGCATCTCCTGTAGTCGTAGTTAAACTAGAGCCACTATTGAAGAAAATGCTCTGCCCCACCGTCCAATTGACATCACCGCGATCGGGCGTATCAAAAATACTTAGCGCCGCACTATTATTCACATTAATAGTCTGCACATTGGAAATCGTGAAGTCATTAGTGTTGAGACTGCCATTGAGGTTGACTACATCACCATTGGTATAGCCACTGCCATTGAGGATCAAATCTTCACTAATAAAGCCACTACCAACACCATCGACATTAAAGGTAGCTCCACCTAAACCATTCTCAACCTGTAAACCATTGCCAGTATTGGTATAGGTCGTCGTCGTACCATTAGAATCAGAAGTAACATCAGTGTTTACTCCATTTGCCGTAATGGTAATAGTTTCCGGTTGTACTGTACCGAAAACACCCGCATAACTCACTAAAACATCATTTTCAATCATCAAAGGCGTAGTGACTGCCCCAGTTTGCACTGCTAAACTCCAAGTACCACCCAAATCTCTATTCCCGACCTTAGTAGTCGCCGCCGCCACTCTCGCCCCTGTTACCACAGCCAACTGCTTAACAAAATCTTGACCCGTTGCACCTGACGCAACCTCACAGGCATAGAGGGAAATTTCATCAACTTGCCATGACTGCAAAGCCGTTGCATAGTTGAGCAAATTACTCAAATTGAGGCGAATATTACCTAGCCGTAACTCTCCTTCAGATCCATGAGCAACAATCTGCAATGCACTAAAAACACCAGATTGCAGCACTTCAGCAATTTGAGCAATACCATTGCGATGTTGATCCAACAGGATCACATCAGCATCAGACAAAATGCCCTTAATCAAAAACTCGTAATTATCCACATCCGCATCAATAACCACGAGGGTGCGGCGGGTGCATCTGATATTTGTCATATTTTACCTTGGTGTTAAAGTGTCAGTAACTGAAGTAGTCGTATTCAATCTAACCGAAGTAATTACTCCTGATTTGCCCATTTTTGTGAGAGTTAGAAGAATTCTACTCAGGAGTAAAAAATTGAACACTAAACTGATTATAACTGGACTTTAAACTAAAAAGCTAGAGAAAGACACTCAGTAGTAACACTGACTGGCGTAAAGTCAATGAAAGTAATCAATGAATTATTGATATGATGATGGTATTGAGTTAGGTCGAGGGGGAGTAGTTGGGGCGTTGCATAAATGAGGGATGAATTAATTAAATATTAGGTATTTCTCTATACCTTAAATAGCGGAGTAACAATCTAACCGAGTATCTAAGCATATCTACTGATTTATAATAACATAATATTTTTCTATGTAGACGTGCGAGATAATGACGTAAACGTGTATTTTCTCCTTCTACTCTGGTCATATATGTTTTGCGGATTTCGTTGACTCCACGGTCGAAAGGTTGTGTTTCCGTGATGATTTCCACAACAGAGGGCGGCTTCTTTCTTCAACTTATCATTCCCCACACGACAGAATCAGGGTTTTGGGATTTTTGATAAGTTATGGTTATAATAGTAAGTTTGTTTTACTTCTCTACTTATTTCCATACCCCAGTCTATACAAAAGCTATACAGATTTAAAGATGTTGCAGCACCATGTAATAAGTCTAATTTAAATAATCTCTTTCAGCTTTTGATACTTAATTAAAGCTTTAGATTTTTTAAGTATTTACCCCATTCAAGAAACTCAGTTAGTCAGGCAAAACTATAAATATATTTACTTTTATATAAACCAGTAAGGGGCAACCTACATCAGATTGCCCCTTATATTTTTATTTTGCACCCAACCAATTCTGCTGTTCTAATCTCTGCCAAGCTTTGCGTATATTGGCTTATATTGGCTGGCTTAAAAATTGTGCGTTTGCGCTCCAGCCGTGGACTAACTCTATAGGCTGCTCAGTTTTTACTTAGCTTTCTTAACATTCAACACTTCTGGTGATAAATCAGTGTAGACATCATTTTAAAGCTAAATATGCTATAATTTATTAGTAAATCAAGTTCTTGAAAAGGCGATTGTAAACTATGCCTATCATCCAAGATCCTCACCAGTTAAATGTTAAGTATATCAAATTAGTAAGCCAGATTGAAGATAGAGAAATGGGTGAATGGTCTTATGATTGTGATAAGCCAGAAGAATTTGATTTAGCATGGCCAAGTAACCCGATTAATAAATCAGAAAATTATCGTGTAAGTCCTGCTAAACTAAAAGGAACTAATGCCAAAAAAGCAGTTAAAGGAGAGAGGATTTTATTATGTCAAAACAATGCTTTATATGGACATCGGGCAACTCATGTAGTTGAAATAATAGATAATCCTGGTGATACTTGGTTTGAGTATGGAATGTGGTTTAGGAAGGTAAAAGTTATTTGGATACCAAAAACGCCTTGGAAAGATAATGCACCAGAGAGTAAAAAGGTAACAGGATATCGTTTTAAGGATGGGAATATTATCTCTGTTGATTGTGAAACGGTTGCTTTAAATTTGAGTTATTTACAACCACCTTTTTTACATCTGGAGGTAATTGGTATTGAGCCGAGATAGAAGTAAAAACCTGCAAGATGGTCTGGAAACCGTTGCTATATATACGTTATAGCCTTTTTGATATCGAACTAGAACTTCTGCATAAATGCAGTGGCATTTTGACCTCCTAATTGCTTTTCACCTACCCAAGAGAATTATAAAAACTGTAAACAAAGTTAATAAATACTTCGGTTTCTGTAGCGATATATACTCAAGAAAAGCACTCTCCTGTCAATTTTGCTTGAAAATTGCTGAAACCTATACAGGACAGAACTTTCCAGACCATCTTGCAGGTTTTTACTTCTATCTCGGCTCAATACCTTATTGTCCCCAATTATCTGACCCATCTCCCGCGAAAAAAATCGCTCTCGGCTCAATGCCATAATTTTATGGCACTGCACCCAAATTCCGTAAACTGAGCATTTGAGCAGGATTCAAACCTTGAGTATTAGTAATATTTAACCCTTCGTATGGTCTTGGGGTAAATAATTCACGGATTAACTTTCCTTCTATATTCCAAATTTTAGTAGTACCATCTGTACTAGCACTTACTACCCATTCACCATCATCGCTAAAAGTAACTGATTTAACCCAACCTTGATGTTGTTGTGTCCATAATACAGAGTTTGTAGCTAAATCCCAAAGCTTAACCTTACAATCTCCACCACCACTAGCCAAAATATCATAATTTTGAGGATTAAAAGCTACAGTAAATACCCAACCTTGATGTCCTTGATCTGCTGTCAGAGTTTTGGATTCTATGGGTATGGCATTATCAACACAATTAATCGTCCGCAATCTTATTTTGCAATCTTCATGACCACTAGCTAAAATTATTTGTGAGGAATTTCGGCTATCAGGGCGAAAAGAAACAGATGATATTCCAGATTCTTCTAGTAACTCTTGCCATAATTCAAATCTTTGATTTTCGTGATTTTTACGCCATAAGATAATCTTTTGATCATGACTAGCACTGGCTAAAATTTCGTTATCAGGACTAAAGGCAACTGACCAAACCCAACCTTCATGCCTGGGATTTAAGATATATTCATCCTTAGGATCAAAATAAGAAATACCATCATCAACTTGATATTTAACAATACGAACAGTTCCATCTTGTCCACCACAAGCTAGATAGTGACCATCTGAACTCCAGGTGACAGACCAAATACCACCAAAATCACTAGCAATTTTATTCGACAAATCTTGATGATTGTTTAAATTCCAAATTATAATTGTTTGGTCATCACTACAACTTGCTAAAAGAGGAAGATAAGGATGAAAAGCGACACACCAGATCCACTGTTTATGTTTATTTAAAGTTACGACAGATTCCTCTTGATTAAGATTCCATATTTTAATTGTTTTATCAAAGCTTCCTGTAGCAATTTGCTTTCTATCAGAGCTAATAGCTACAGACCAAATCCAGTTTAAATATCCTTTAAATACTCTTAAAGATTGTCCAGTTTTCACATTCCAAATTCTCACCGTTTGGTCATCACTGCCACTAGCTAAAGTTTTATTATCTGCATGAAAAGAAAGAGAACGAATCCAAGCACTATGTCCGGTTAAAGTCCTGACACATTCTAACGTTTCAAGATTCCAAATCCGAATTTCTTGATCAACACCACCACTTGCCAGAATTTCACCATCAGGACTAAAAGTAATAACTCTAACGCCATTTTTATGTCCTTTTAAGGTTTCCCAATATTCATAATTATTAGAATCATTATTAAATTTCCAAAGCTTGATAGTTTTATCGAAGCTACCACTAGCTAAGATTTGACTATTGGGACTAAATGCTAAGGAAACAACCCACCCTTGATGAGATTCTAAAGTTTGAATACAATCACCATTTTCCATATTCCAAAGCTTGATAGTTTTGTCGAAGCTACCACTAGCTAAAATTTTACTATCAGGACTAAATGCTAAACCCCAAATCCAAGATTGATGGCCTTGTAATTCATAATTTTGACCTGATTCTAAGTCCCAAACTCGAATTATATTATCATCACAACCACTAGCAATTTTTTTGCCATCTGGACTAAAAGCAACAATCCAAATTAGCCTAGTATGACCAGTAAAAGTTTGTTGATTATCATGCTCTTCTAGCAATGTTTTTAAATCCCAGAGTTTTACGGTTTTGTCAAGGCTTCCTGTAATAAATTGATAACTATTAGCAATATCTTGTCGAAAAGGAAAAGCGATGCTTGTAATCCACATTCCAGGGAAATGAGCTTGTTTGTTTAAGCAATATTGATATTGATTATTTTCAACGTTAATAATCTGAATTTTTCCTTGTGTATCTCCTATTACTAAAAATTTCCCATCTGGACTAAAAGCAACGGAATGGATACCGCCAAAAGATTCAGTAAAAACTACTGTTTTGTCAAAAGTACAGTTGGAAAAGTTAACATCATGCAGTGTGGTTTCAGGTAAGTAAGCTTGTCTGATGGTTAAACCAGAAAAGTTATAATTAT
Organism: Anabaena sp. WFMT; assembly: GCF_051781005.1. Classification (NCBI taxonomy): domain Bacteria; kingdom Bacillati; phylum Cyanobacteriota; class Cyanophyceae; order Nostocales; family Nostocaceae; genus Anabaena; species Anabaena sp. WFMT. Next base: position 37,422 of record NZ_JBPWOA010000057.1, read on the forward strand.
GTAATTGATGTTGATGAAAAATAGATAGGAAGTTTAGAAGATTACCTGCTGCATATCCTTGTTGCAATGAAGGGTTATTTTGGATATTGGCTAAGATTCTTAATAAAATTTGTTGGGGATTAGGTTGGTGTTGGATTTTAGTTAATATTGGTGTGACAATTAATTTTATTTGTGTATCTCTCACAAAATCTTTACTGGTTGCTTGCATTAAGGCGTATTGATTAAATAAATTTAGTTCTTGAGGCTCACTATTTATTTCTAGTTCAAAAATTTCCTCAATTAATTTATTAGTTAGATATTCTATTAAAACTGGCTGAAGTGTAAATTTAACAGAATATTCTTCTATATCTTGTTTTATTTGAGTAATTAAAAAGCGTTTCTTGAGAGATAGGATAGTAGTATCTAAAGAATTTATGTCGATTCTTTCTAAAATATTTTCTTGGAGAGTTACTCTTGAAACTGGTTCACGATTAATTGCTAACCAGTACATAATAGTTTTTTCTTTTTGATTAACTGCAAAAGGCTTACTAGAATCAAAGTACCAATCTAATATTTTATTAATGTCATCATGGCTAATTACTCCTGCTTTGATAAATTGAGCTATATTGCTTCCGTACAAACTTTGAATAACAGGAGCAGTTAACTGTAAAGCAAGAGGATTACCATTATAAAGAACAACAAGCTTTTGCCAATCTGAATTTGGTGTAGTTTCAAATTGAGGGGAAATACTACTAAATATTTGTTTGACTTCGGATATTTCTAAGCCTGGTAGTTCATAAAATTTAACAGGTCTATTATCCCCTTGTAAACCTATGAGACTTGGAGGTTGTACCCGACTGGTTAGAATAATACAACTTTTATGGTTACTGTTTCCTAGTATTTTCAATAATTGGTTATAACTGTTATCATTATCACAGAGAATACTTTCTATGTTATCTAAAATCAATAAACAGCAATTTTGTTCTAAATAAAAGATTAATCTTTGTATTTGCTCGTTTAATTCAGATGGTAAAGTTGTTTCTTTTTGATTAGATAAAAATTTGATAATATCTTGTAGGATATCTTTGAGGGAAGGAGCATTGACAAGACTACGAAAAATCAGATATTGAAAATTATCTTGGTACTCCTCATTCTGAAATATTTTTCCTAGTTTTATTGCTAAAGATGTTTTTCCAACACCTCTCATCCCCAAAATCGAGATTAAACGATAACGCTTTTGAACAATCCAAGATTTTAAGTCTGCTAATTGTTGCCTTCTACCATAGAAATTATCTAAAGATGGTGCATCACTCCAATCCAACTGGAGTTCCGAGCAATCCACCTCAATCTCCCCTGGCGATGGATAAGTTACTAACGTAATCTCACCACCTGACTTTAAAACAACAGGCTCTTGTCCCGATCCTCTTAGTTCTTCATCAATTACCTGATTTAGTTGCGCTGTCCGCACCCTACCATCAGCACTGGGCGATTTCAAAGCCTTAATCACCGCAGCAGTAAATAAACTGTAATCCTCACCCTCATAGGCTTTCTCGTGACTGCGGCAAGCCGTTGCTAAAAAGTAGTTGCGACCGCCAGACCGAAAAGTACCAAGAGCGCTAGAAATTTGACTTTGCTCTAACAAGCTTCCACCATGACAACAATCAAGCAAAACCACCAAGCTGCTAAAATCCGCATCAAAAATTAAGCCATTCAAATCCTCTAGGGCAATTCCAGCTGATGCCACATTCTCAGACGTACAATCCGACGTAACCAGATAGCCTTTCTTCTGCCCCAACTTAGTCACTTGAGCGCCATGACCACTGAAATAAATTAGAGCCTCATTACTCCCTACCTTGGTAAAAAAATCAACAATTGCATTCCCTAAATCCTCTCCTTTGAGAGCAGCCTCTACCATCTCATAGCGTTGTTTTTCGGCATTCCACTGAGATGGTAGACGAGTAACCTCAGCAAAGTCCCCATGTGCTTCTAATATTTGCGCGATCGCCTCTGCATCTTCGACGGGCTTCTCTAAACTACCAAACCCCGATCCACCATATTTTTGGATGCCAATCACAAGTGCGTATCTGGTCATACTATCCCAACTATAAAAAGAAAAACTAACCTACTTAAAATAAGTATATCTACAAAGATTAGCTGAGTATAATAATTATGGCTATTTCCTAAAAACTGCTATTTTCTCTTAAATTTCAAACATTACACGGTGTCACAATGTCTGAACTCCAACGTCTCTTAATCGAAGAAAATGGTAAAACCGTTGAGATATTTGTTGAAGCTCCAACTGTTTCTGCAATTCCTAATCTTACCAACACAGGTAAACGCCCTGGAGAAAAAGGCGCAACCGATGAAGTTTTACTCAAAATGTCTGAAGTTCAAGCCAAAATTCAAACCTATGCCAATTTTGCGATCGGCGCATTTCAACATCTCGGTTCCGCCGAAGTCGAAGAAATCACCCTCAAATTCGGCATCAAACTTGGTGGCAAAACTGGCATCATTTTTACTGAAGGCTCCGCAGAAGGCAGTATGGAAATATCTGTAAAATGCAAATTCCCCACACCTGCTGTTAAAAAGGACACAGATCCTATTAAAAAGGGGTAGTGATCCGGAAGTAGTGAAAGAGATAAAAGCTATGCTAATTGGGCATTATAGGTATTAAGTCGAGATCCTTACGAGTGCGATTCGTTCTGGCAATACCTGTGCCAAAATCCTGAAACCCTATTTATCTCGTAACGATTTTATTGGCTTTCAGCCCTATATTTTGCAAATTGGCGAAGGTATTGTTTACCAGGACTAAGTTTTTAGCCTTGAGCGCGACAACCGCTTAAAGCATTGCACGAAAGTGCCATTTCGTTTACTTCAGGTGGGAGTATCCAATCCAACTACAGGTATCAATTTTCATCCCTCAACCATTCACGCCCTTCCTTTAACGCCGCGTCGAAAGTGTAATAAATTCTCTGTTCCCCAAAAATACCCCCGTAATGCTGATCAACCGAAACTGCCAGCATTGCATTTTTTAGAGGTGTAAAAAATCATAAGGATGCTGCCTTTGAGTGTGCAGATAACTTCACAAATTTTGATATGAGGCATTTGGGCATGGAAGTAGCCTTTCAAATTTGGGATCTGTAACTGTATACTTTGCATTCTAGTAAGGATGAGGGAGATGCCCTTTTAGCTCAACAGCATGAAAACTCTCTTGACACTTGAAACTGTTGAATGGTCTGGACTTCTTTATAGATCGTTAAATCCCTATTTCCCGATCTAGGAGTCGCTCTATACGTCAGTTTTCACCCTGTCACTGGTGCTACTTATGTCTAGGGTGGTATGACTCTCTGCTGCAACTGGGGTGAGCATAGATAAGGAGGCGATCGCTCCGCGTACCTGTGACGTTTCTACCTCAAGGTAGTTTTGCAATTGCTCCAAATTGCGATGACCGGAAATTTCTTGAATTACCCGCAGGGGGATACCAGCGTTGCTCATTAATGTCAGGGCAGTGCGGCGGAAGCTGTGGGTACTCGCTCCTTCGATATCAACTTGTTGACAACCTTCTCGGAAGATAATACTGGCAGAGTCCGAGTGCAGATGTCCCCGCCCCCAGCGACCGGGAAACAAAAATCCCTCACTGGTAGTTGGAGGATTATACTGTTCTAGGAAGTGCCTTAAGTCATCTAGGACGGGAATGGTGCGGGTAGCTAGTTTCCCTTTGGTGTTACCTTTGCGGAGGATGAGTTCTGGCCGAATTCTGCCTTTTTTGTCGTAGACATCCCGTATCTTCAGGGTGACAGCTTCATTGACACGGCAACCTGTGTAGAGCATGACAGCACAAAGGGTGCGATCTCGATCAGTGGTCAAGCCTTCTTTGAATAATCGCTGGATTTCTTCTTGTGTAAGAACTTTGGCTTTGCCGTGTCTGTCAATTTTCACATTGGCTGTTTACCCCGATAGTTGATCATGGTAGCAGGTCTACATCGCTCAACCAAAGGTAATCGTTTCACGGGGCTTCAAAATTTGCTGAAAATAGTTGTCACTTTTTATTCTTCTACTGTCTAACTGGGTAATATAATCCGTCTTGAGACTGAAATTTCCACCCTAACCCACTTGGATCTCGATTCCTCGACCAACTCAGAAATTCCTTCTCGCTCTTGCTTTCCCGTTCACTAATTAAACTTTGAGCAGTCACCCCCAATCTCTGCGCTAAATTTTCATTGGCAAAAGATTGTATTTCTACTGGTGGTTGTTGATACTGATAGGAGTATGATGAACGCCGGGATCTAGAATTACCACCATTGTATTTACCAGAAGCAATCGCTCTCTCAATTTTCTCCAACTGTTTACTAAGGACTTCTAGTTTAGTGTCCACCAGTTGATCTTGCTGGGAAAGATGCGTTTCCAATTGCCCCAGTTTTTCGTCAACTTGCTGTAATTCGCTGGTTGCTTCCAGTTCTACGGTGCTATCAAACCTTGTTATCAATTCCTGTAATCCTTGCAGTAACGCTGTTGTGTGACCGTCGCGGTGGATTTTGGCTAAGTGGCGTACTACAGGAATTAGTACAGTAGGCACGCGAATCATTTCACTGGGTGGGGTCTTGTTGGCAGTCATGATATCTGTGGTTGATATCGAATATTGTAGCTGGAATGGTAACGGTACTGTAATAAGCTTGGCGTGAAATATAGCGATCGCCTACTTGTAAATTTCCCCTAATAATTTTGGAGACTTTGCCAAAGATACCAACAAGCGACAGTGCAGTAAGGTTGCCAGGGTTGGGCAATTTGTTCTATGGTTTTTTTATTGGGGATATCAGCTAAACCATGTTGCACCTAATTTAGTTTGCATTCCCCTACCTCTAATACTACCTCTGCTAAAATAGAATCTTGTTTAAGTGTTTCAATGGCAACAGAGTAATTCATTTGATCAAGCGATTGCTCCGACAAAACGCCACGGGCATTGCTTAGAAATTCACCATAATCTAAGACTAATAAAAATTTAACCTGCGTAAGCAAGTGCATTAGCTATCATCCTGTAGTTATATCAGAATCAAATTCAGTAAATCAACAACTTTTTACTGAAGCTATTCGACACACGCAGATTAAATCAAACCCATGTTAGCAAATTTTCTATCCAAATTTTACCGTAATGGTTGGTTGACAGGAGTCGTAATAGTTTTAATTCCCTTCAACACCCTATTTAGTGCCAAAGGTGCAACGACTGTTGAGGGTTTTGAATCTGGCTCAAAAGGCAGTTATGCCGCCGCTGATGTTACCCTTGGTACAGGGGTTTGGAATTTAAATGATGCCTTGATTGGGAATTTAGCCGGTGATGCTAAAAGCGGAACCCAATCTACCCGCATTCGCAACAGCGGCAAGGCAACGATGAAATTTGACCGCACCACCGGGGCTGGGACAATAACCATTAAGCATGGCAAGTATGGTTCTGATGCTAGTACAACTTGGCAGTTGTGGTGTTCTACTAATAGTGGTTCTTCTTATACACAAATAGGTTCAACAGTCACAACCAGTTCAACAACTTTACAGACTGCAATTTTCACGCCTAATATCTCTGGTACAGTGCGCTGCGAAGTCCGTAAGACTGATGGCACTACTAATAGAACCAACATTGATGATATTAATATCACTGATTCTGGTACTTCAGGTGGTGGCGGTGGTAGTGGAAGTGTTCATTTAACAATGGGTAATCCCAGTGCTGCTGCGACTTCCAATTTGAATAATTATTTGCTTGATAAAGCGCAGTATGCAGTTGGGTACAATTGTGCGTTGGGTCGTCCTAATTGGGTATCTTGGCAATTAAACAGTAGTTGGTTAGGTTCAACTCCCAGACAGGATGATTTTCGTGCTGACACTACCTTACCAACAGGATGTTATCAGGTTCAATCTACTGATTTTAGTGGTAGTGGCTTTGACAGGGGACACATGACACCCTCTGCGGATCGGACAAAGACAGTAACAGATAATTCCGCAACCTTCCTAATGACAAACATGATCCCTCAAGCACCTGATAATAATCAGGGTATTTGGGCAAACCTAGAGAATTATGCCAGAACCTTAGTAAGTCAAGGGAAAGAACTCTATATAATTTCCGGTGGATATGGAATCGGTGGTACTGGCAGTAATGGAACATTCAACACTATTGCTGGTGGTAAGGTTACAGTTCCTGATCGCACTTGGAAAATTATAGTTGTCTTAGATACATCTGGTTCTGGAGTCTCTGGTGTAACAACATCTACAAGAGTGATCGCTGTCAACATTCCCAATGATCAAGGAGTTCGGACTGCGGACTGGAGAAATTACAGAGTTTCTGTAGACAGTATTGAATCTTTAACTGGCTACGATTTTCTCTCACAAGTCTCAACATCTACTCAGTCTGTAGTTGAAGCACAAGTTGATAATTTGTAAGTTTCAATAGATAACTTCAAAAATGATAAAGCCTGTCTGCATATGTGGACAGGTTTACAAATTAGTCTAAATAACACTACCATTAGATAGAATATGCCCAACTTAAAAGATGTAAAATTTAAAAAGAGTTTACTATTGTTATTTTTGAGTAACTGGTTTTTGTCAACTCCATCTCAAGCGCAGATAATTCAACCAGAGCAGCTTGATTGTGAAAATGTAGAATCTAGGGCAATGGTAATAACAACTGAAGGTGTGAAGTCTGTAAGTATGTTTTGTGATTTTGAAGAAAAAACTGAGCAACGAATTAAAGTAATTGAAAAACCATCAGTAAATACTCAAACTATACCCCGCCCTTCGTTAGGAAAACCCTATGAATTAAAAGGCAATATTTGCAGAGGTCAAGACCAGGGTGCAGATATAATTTGTTTAACTCCTCAAGGTGCTGCTAATCTTAGATGGCGTAAATAGATGTTTTATAAAATTTAAGAAACAAAACTACAAAGCTTCCCCTAATTAGGGATAGGCTTTGTGTTTATGGTAATTTATTAATTTACCCTAAGTTTCGATAATCTTTGTTGAAACCCCTGCTAGATTGTTATCTAAAGTTTTACCAATGATATAAACATCAATGCTGATACTGCCTACTCTATAAACCTTGATTTCAATTAAGTTATCTTTAAGGGTTTGGAAAAGAACTTGAAATTTCTTAACTTCTTCCTTTTGGATTTCATTATGCCACTCTTTCTCAAAGGCACAATTTCTCAAGAAATATTCTAGCTCAGTTTCTTCTACTGGTGCATCTTGAGGATGATTCGTTAATTGGAAGATTTTTTGAGTTGTTAAAGGTTCTTTTTCTTCCCAGAAAATAACTTCAAACGGATACTCCGATTCGCTCATCATCAATAATCCGTCTGTAGCCTCTTTTAATCGGTCAATAATAGTGTTAGTCATTTTAACGCTCGCTTACGTAGGTAGTCATTCTCCATTTTTCCCCAAAAATCACATAGTCTCATCTTTCTAAGTGTAGTTTTTCTTAGAGGAAATTCAATGATGTCTGTGATCTGCGAAGCGATTGCTTTGCAGTGCCGTAGGCGATCGCTTATTTAACTTATTTAAGTTTCCCTTAAGAATTTAGATACTATCATCTTTCCAACCGCATTGGTGGCAATCCCAATGCACCCGTAAGATATAATCTCTATTGAAAAAAGCACCGCATTGAGGACAAGAACCTGTAAACATTGGGTGAGTACTTAATGCTTCTAATTGCTGGTCTGTTGTTAGTTGGGACGGTTGTAAAATTAATTCACCATTGTAATAACTTGCCCCATCTGGTTGCCATAATTCCTCTGCGCTGGGGTCTTCCTTAAAGTCAATGCAACTATCACTCTCTACTCCCGATGGATGAACAGCACAAATAATGTAGGGGTTATGAGCATAGAGCAAGCAGCCATAGCGCAAGCGCTGCGAAGCAATCGCACTCTGAAATTTTGGGCATAATATCAATTTTTATATAAGTATGCTTTGATTAAAGTAGACAGCTAAAACTATGCAATATGTCTACTACCAAAGTTCATTTACTTATTAGTATAAATGATCTTATCCTATTGGTATTCTACTCTGAATCCGATTGTTGGCAGTTCCGGTTAATCAGTGCTGGTTGTGAGGTATTTGGTGAACGCAAACTTTACTACACCCCAGAAGCCGCAGAGAAGGCAGGGCGTGAATGGGTTTATCAGGGTTATTGATTTTTGGTAGTGCATTATTAGGGGATAGCGATCGCCGATTTGGGTATTGATTAGGTATCTTTCAGCGTCCGACGAGCTAATTTGACGTAGGTTTTTGCTGTAGTGTAAGGTATTTCTAAGTCTTGGGCTATTACCTGTAAAGATTCTCCCATTTCCCGCCGTGCTAAAATTGTTGCCCATGTTGTAGCGATTTTTTCGGTGCGTTCTCCTCCTGTGCGTTTGCGTTGCGCTGTGAATATTGTTGTTAATTCCTCAATGCGTTCTGGGAGCAAGTTTGTTAACATTCCAGAAGATGTATTTGATTCTGGTTCTACCCAATCCAAGCAGGTTTGTCCGAGTCCAAAAGTAGTTTTATGACCTGTTCCACAGTAGGGAGCAAGTTGAATCAAGGCATAAAATAATTGGGTAAATTCAATATTGGCTAAAGCACTTTTACTTAAACCCAAGGAAATTGCCCCTGTAAAACCAGTCACCGAACCACGTTTACCAGCTGCGACTTTGACTGATTCTAAGCGGTGTTGATGAATGATGACGTTTTCATCTATCCAGTTTAAAAAAGCGTCTTGTTCTATGGACATTCCTGAAAAATCGTTCCAGCGTCTGAGGTAACTATGAAAAAGATTGACGGGAACAGGAAGGGGGAAATGATGCCCTTTGCGACGGAAACTGGTAGGAGAAATAAAACTCAGATTAATGTTTCTGTGGTTTTCTATAGATGATTGTAGTAGTTGAGAGTAAGTAGTTGGTGGATGGACAATACTTATCTGTTTTACTTGTAAGGAAGCATCTCTTAATGTCAGAATAGTTGGAGGTTGGTTTAACCACTGACTCAAGAACTGAACTACTGGTTGAGAAATGGCGTTAATCTGCCAACGATAAGTGTGATTTGCTTGTAGTTGCAGTTGTTTACCAGTGGGAAGTAGTTGACCTTCGAGGGCAGAAATGTTAAAGGGTTTTTCTGATTCGCCATCATGCAGATATGCTGAAAGGTCTAGGTTAATTTGCCGCACCTGGTCTAGAAACCAAGCATGAAGTCCAATGGTATATTGCGAGTATAGCGATGTGGAATTGGTTACTTCTAGGTCAAAGACTAAACCAACTAATTCAGTATCATCAGCCCATACCAGAGAGGTGTTTTTTGATGAGGTTTTGCGTTTGCTAGATGTAGCTGCTCTTGGCATTTTTTTTTGATGCTACATGATCTTATGCTCAGTATTTTACTCGGTTTCAGTCCCCTTGCGGGGATTAGTTATATCGAAACTGCCCTGCTATCCAAGTAAAGATGGGACGCTGCTAGACGACGTTTCAGTCCCCTTGCGGGGATTAGTTATATCGAAACCTGTGGCTTGTCAGAGTTTGAAGCCAGATTGGACAATTTGTTTCAGTCCCCTTGCGGGGATTAGTTATATCGAAACTAATAAAGGAAATACTCGACTTTGTTCCTTCTTTTAACGTTTCAGTCCCCTTGCGGGGATTAGTTATATCGAAACTGCGGGTGAATATATTTTTAACCCCTATACAGGAAAGATGTTTCAGTCCCCTTGCGGGGATTAGTTATATCGAAACCAGAAAATGAAAACTTTGCGGGTGGTGACGTTGGATTGTTTCAGTCCCCTTGCGGGGATTAGTTATATCGAAACCTTAGTAGCCGCGTGGACTCCTGCTGCTGGGGATAAGTTTCAGTCCCCTTGCGGGGATTAGTTATATCGAAACATCACAAAAATATGTTTGCGTTATTCTAATGGAATGTTTCAGTCCCCTTGCGGGGATTAGTTATATCGAAACTAAAATATTTTCTACCGCAACAGAATAGCTATAAAAGTTTCAGTCCCCTTGCGGGGATTAGTTATATCGAAACTCTGGTGCAACTGTTCAGGTCTTTATCGCATCAGTTTCAAGTTTCAGTCCCCTTGCGGGGATTAGTTATATCGAAACCATTTTCATATAATACAAATCAAGTACCATCCAATGTGTTTCAGTCCCCTTGCGGGGATTAGTTATATCGAAACTTTGAATATTCTTTTGGGGTTGGGTATATTTCGGTTCTGAGTTTCAGTCCCCTTGCGGGGATTAGTTATATCGAAACCAGCCTTCACAAGATTACCCATCTTTAACAGAGGATGAGATGTTTCAGTCCCCTTGCGGGGATTAGTTATATCGAAACTTGACGCAGCAGTTTTAGAAATAAATCAAGCGATAGTTTGTTTCAGTCCCCTTGCGGGGATTAGTTATATCGAAACCACAGTTATGTTTTACTTAATTTGCAGCCTCTTTGTAAGTTTCAGTCCCCTTGCGGGGATTAGTTATATCGAAACTACATTAGTCAATTGGATTAGTAGCTATTAGCCAAAAAGAGGAGGTGGACTTGCGGGGATTAGTTATATCGAAACTACATTAGTCAATCCCGCCATCTGAAACACAGTCTAGGAGCAGACTGTAGGGGGGATTTTGGCAGACCTCAAAAAAAACCTCATTTCCGGCTTTGGGTAAACTGCCAACTGAAACTAATGAAACGCTACAACTATTCAATTATCAAGGTTCTGGCGATTTGGCGAATCCCTGGGGTTTTTGACCCCGCTCTAGGTCTGCCAAATTTATCCTTATATTAAGTGTAAAATTTAGCAAGTTACTTGTCAAGATTTACTGTATTACAAATATTTAAGTGTTAGATTGACCAATTTAGTCAATTATATCTGAATAAAGCCCTATTTCCTTGATAATATCGGCTTTAACTTTCTGTCTTAAATCATAAGGTAACAAAATTTCTACTTTTGGTCGCCAAGCTCGTAAGCGCATAGTTACGTTATTATCCCCATGTCGATATTGAAGGCTGTAATAAGCATCTTTTGGGGAACGATTTGCCATAACCTTTAATAATTCTGCCTTTTGTTCTGAATTAACTTCAGAGTTTTTAATCAAGCTTTTAGCTTTTTCGTAGCTAATCAAGTTAAATGTTTCATGCCGAGAGGTATCCTGAATGTAGCGGTCATGATAATCTCGTTCAAATCGTAGCAGCATCAGTCGAGATTCTAAATAAAAATCAAACCCTAATGCTTTATCCATTTGCACTTCAATTTCTTCTGGATTGGGTAAATTATGCTGTTGATAACGCTGTTGCAGTGTCTTAGGAATGGCGGGATTTGTCCATTCAATTGGTGTAATATCTTCAATTCTATCTAAACGAAAGTTATACCAATCTGTTTTTTTATCAGGACTTTCGCCAAAAGCGCACAAATAAACTGCACGTTGCACATAGTAAATACAGACTGGATAAACTAAACATTCTACAGAGTATTTTAATCTGGCACTGTTATAAATTAAACTGATTGGTAAAACTGGGGTTTGTGACCAGAGTTTGCGGAGTTCATCCTGCCAATTTTCAACTTCGTCTATGGCAGCTACAACATAGTCTAGTTTAAAAAAGAAACGTTGTACACCACCGATTTTTTGAGAGAGATTCTGAGCAATTTCTGCTAAATCTTCTTGATTGAGAAAATGTAATTCGTTACTATTATGTTTGGTGGTTATGGGACGAGAAGGTAAATATTTGACTCGATGATATTTTTGCTCTCGAATTTCTAGCCAACCTAATTCTTCTAAAATTTGTAAATCTGCTTGTAAGGAACGACGAGTTACGCCAAATAATCGCTTGTGTAGAATTTCATCTAAATTAGAGATATTAATGTGGGATAATAGCGATCGCTTCCAAATTTCCTGGTCTAATCCAGTATGAGAGTCAAACAACCAGTCAGCAGTAGTTTTGGCACAATGACAGTTAGGGTCATGGAATTGAGGAATCGCTTCTCCTTTGGGGTGTGTGGAACTGAAAAAAGCGTTTTTCCAGTCTGCCAAGGTAAAACCATCCTCTAAGAATACATGGTCTTGACCTTCACCGTATAAAGAACGTAACCACACCCACAAACGAACTGCACGCAGTAGGTTTTGTTTGAGAGAACCGCGTGCTAACCATTGCAACAGTTCTGCTTGGGGAACATCAGAAAAAATTTGCTCAGACACTTATCTAGGACTTTGGGTATCAGTCCAGCATAAACCAATCTGGAATAGGCTGCTTCCAATGCCATGTATGATGTGATAGTTGCTCACTAAGTAAAGGCAATGACTACTTACAACATTGAGTTAAAAGACGATATTTTGCGGTTGAGTTTTGGTGAACCTGCCCAAAATGACCAAATTGTGAAAGATGCTGCTGCAAAATTAGAGCAAATGGCACAGTCAGGGGAATTAGCAGGGGGTCAATTGTTGAAGATTAATGGACCGATTTCTATTGCTGTGGCTTTTGTGTTGGCGCATAAATTAGCCCATATTTACGGAGCAATTGGTTTTTTTGATCCAAAACTAGGTAAATATGTGATTTCTATCACGCACAATCCAGCGTATAAACTGGGAGACTTGATTGATTGAAGTGTTTATCAGTTTCGCCAAATATGACTCTAAATTACCTATTTATACAAATTCCAAGTATTTTGGAGTTCTAGCAGCATTTCTTGTCTTAATTCCCAAGGTAGTAAGACTTCAACTTTTGATCCTAAAGCTCGTAACCATCTAATTACATAATAATCGGTATTTCGATAATAAACCTGGTAATAAGCATCATGATTTGAGCGAGAATCAAGAATTGGTAAAATATGCTGATGTAGTGAATTGGGTGTGTTTTGTCTAATTAGTGTTTTTGCCTTTTCATAGTTAATAGCTCTAAATGTTTGGTGGATGTTGATTCCTTGGATGTAATTTTGATGGAAGTTTTTTTCAAAGCGCAATATCATCAATGTTTTTTCTTTATAAAAATCACACCCCCAAGCATCTTTTAATTTCATATTTACTGTTTTAGGAGTTGGTAGTTGATTCTCTTTATATTGGTCTCTTAATAGTTGGGGAATACGATTGTCTTCCCAATCTAAAATTTCTAATCGCTGGGAAATTATTCTATCTAAACGATATTTGTACCAGTTGATATCACCTTTAGGAGTTTTACCATAAGCACATAGATATTTAGCGCGTTCCATAAAGTAAATGCAAACTGGATAAACAACACATTCATAAATTTGATTTTGATGGGCGCTGTGATAAGTTAAAAGTAAAGGTTGTATTTTTACTGAATCCCAAATATCCTGTAAATCACTTTGAATTTCATCCACTGCATCTTGTATTGGACTTGATTCAGGTACTACATAATCAGCATATAAGAAAACTCGATGATTGTCTTCATCTATTTCCCCTTCAGAGATTTCTTCTGCTAGTAATGGTAAACTAGGGTCAAGAAAACTAAACATACCCAACGTTCCAGCTAAATAGGCTTGTTTTTTATTACTTAAACTTGTTTCATACCCACGATTGTCTGATGTAGTAGAAAGTGGTAATACATCTACTCGACGGTAATATTTGCTTCTACCAGGAACATTATCTACTCGTTGCAAGCAGTTTTTACTGACTAATAAATCTAAGTCGCTTTGAAGTGATTTGCGAACTTGAGCAAATAAGCGTTCCTTGAGGATTTCTTCTACAAGTTTTTCTAAATCAGAATTATATACTGGTATATGTTGTTGTAAAGAATTTTGCCATTCATCTATAGATACTTCCAATTCTACTAACCATTGTCGGGTGGTTTTGAGACAAGCACAGTCAGGGTCTTGATGGTTAATGATATCGGTTTGTTTTTCATCCTTGTGGGTTTTGGTAAAGAAAGCTTGTCGCCAGTCAGTGTAAGTAAAGGTGTCACCAATAGCAGCTTGTCCTTGATCACTATATAACCAATGTAACAATACCCACAGCCTAATAGCACGAGTGAGGTTGTGACCTTGATCCAGAGATCCATTGGCTAACTGCTGTAAGATGTTGGGTGATGGGGTGGTATTAGAAAGTATATTCACGGACGATAAATAGGTTATTATGTGCGCTTTCTAAATTTAGCAGGTATTGGAAAGGGGTGTTTCCAACGCTATGTATACTGGTTATGGAAATTTTGACAAAAGGATACACCAGAGATTATGACTACATCTGAGTTAGATAAGTATAAAGTTGACCATCTGTTTTTGCTGATAGGTGAAAATCCTTTACCTAATTACGTTGCAGCTAATCTGTTACTAAACAAGGGAGGAATTGTGTATTTAGTACATACAACAGATACATTAGATGAAGCAAAACGCTTAGAAAATATACTTAGAAGTGAAAGTGCATTAAATAGCTTTAAAGGTATAGAATTGCGATCGCTGAATGATTATGAGTCTGATGCTTATTACATCCAAAAAGAAATTAGGGAAAAGCTGGATGGTATTAAAAGCGGAAAAATCGGACTAAACTATACTGGTGGTACAAAAGCAATGTCTGCACACACTTATCGGACGTTGTTTTACCAAGAAACTAAAGATAAAACTTATAGACAGCGAACAGATATTATTTTTAGCTATCTCGATCCACGTCGGTTGGAGATGTGCATAGATAGGGAAGACAACGAGCGAATTCGCATAAAAATTAAACCAGATACGTTGCCAGTAAAACTTGTTAAAATTTTTGAGCTACATGGCTTAGAGTTGAAAACAAATCCTACACAAAAAGTACAATTACCGCAATTAGCGGAAGAACTTGCCAAAATCTTTCAAGATGAAAATAAAACTAAGCTGTGGTTCGATTGGTACTATCAGGTATTTTGTGAAGCTACAAGGAAGAAGAAAGGAAATGCTTGGGGGAATTGGAAAAGTAAGACTGATTTGGCTGGTTTATCAATTACTGTAAATACGTTGCCATTAGAAATTGTGGACGTGTTTAGAGAACAAAATTTTCTGACATCTGATGATCAGTTTGCCTTATCAGCAATAAAGTCAACGGGCGCTTTTACAGAAATTGAATATTTTTGTAAATGGCTAGATGGTTTGTGGTTAGAGCATTATGTGTTACAGAAAATTGCAAATCTTGCTAACAGTCAATCAATACAAGACTATGGATTGAATTTTGAAATTCCTCTAACAGGTACTAAGGATGGATTCGAGTTTGATGTTGCATTTACGCGGGGTTATCAGCTTTTTGCCATTTCTTGTACAACGAGTCGTGACAGAAAACTATGTAAGGTAAAGCTTTTTGAAGCATATTTAAGGGCAAAGCAAATGGGTGGAGATGAAGCGAGAGTTGCTTTAATTTGTTGCTCGGATGAACCTGACTCCTTGAAATCTGAAATGGCAGATACACTGTCTAGTAAAAAGATTGCTGTATTTGGACGTGAACACCTAACAAAGTTGGCTAAAGAAATTGAGCAATGGATTATTAAAAATGACCAAGAGGCAAAAAAATGACTAAGTTTACTGTAACTGTAATAGATACATCTGGAATTCAGAACTATGTTTTTAATAGCAATCGTTTACGAGAAAATATTGGAGCATCTCATTTAGTTTCTGAAGTAACACTTGATTGGGTAAAAGAAACTTTGGATAAAGAATTTGATATTCCTAAGTGTCGGCAAAAAGAAGCAATTGAAATAAGTGGACTAAATGCTGAATTGGTATATGCCGGTGGTGGAAATACACTACTAATATTTAAATCTCGCAAAATTGCTGTTGAGTTTATTCAAATTCTCAGCAAGCGAGTTTTGAAAGATGCTCCAGGGATTAATCTAGTAGTTGCTCATGCTGACTTTGATTGGGATCAAGATAATAATCTCTATCAAGTAGTTAAAGACTTGATGCAAGGAGAAGTTGAACGCCGAAAATATGAGCGAATTACTTCTGTTCCTTTACTCGGTTTAGGTGTAACAGCAGTTTGTAATTCAACTCAATTACCGGCTGTCGGTAGAAGTGATGAATTTGTTAACTATGGTGATGAAAAAGAAGCTGATAGTTATCTGATTTCTAGGGAGACTAAGCAAAAACTAGAAGCAGTTTCTAGAGCAAATAGAAAACTTCAAGATATATTTGCTGAAGAGGTTGACGAAAATATTTTTCAGTTTCCTTACCGCACTGACCATTTAGGTCGTTCTGAAGGTGAATCTAGCTATGCAGCAATTGTTCATGCTGATGGTAATCGTATGGGTAAGCGATTTCAAAAATATGGTGAAGATGCCAAAAATAATCGAGATTATGTTAACAGAATGCGAAAGTTTTCTGAAAGCGTTGATTTAGCTGGCAGAAATGCATTAAAAGCTGTTGCAAAAACTCTCATTAAATCAATTAAAGAAGGGAAAGTAATAGGTAAACAGGGAGAATTTAAACTCAAAGCTAAATACTATCTTCCTTTCCGTCCCTTAGTTTATGGTGGTGATGATATTACCTTTATTTGTGAAGGGAGATTAGGATTAGAATTAGCTGCATTATTTCTGAATAAATTTGAAGAACAAACTGTAGCTGATGGTAAAAAAATAACAGCTTGTGCAGGTATTTGTGTAGTGAAAACCCACTATCCTTTTGTTCGAGCTTATCAAATTAGTGAGGAATTATGTAAGGAGGCTAAAAAGTTTGTTAAAGAGAAGAAGCAATTTGAGCCAAATGGATTTTCGGCAATTGATTGGCATTTAGCCGCAAGTGGTTTAATTGGTTCTATCTCTGAAATTCGTAAGCGTGAATATCAAATTACTGTTGATAAAAAAAATTGGAATTTAGCAATGCGTCCTGTACGGTTAGATAATAATAGCAGTGATTGGCGTACTTGGGAAGGTTTTACACAGGTCGTTAAAGAATTTCAGGAAGGCAAAGATTGGAAAGATCGACATAACAAAATTATGGCTTTAAGAGAAGTTTTACGAAAAGGTTATATTGAAGAATTTTTACTCGCTTACAAATTACCGCATTTACCCTTATTTCCAGAATCATCTGGTCAGAATGAACAGTTGAAAAATCAGGGGTGGAAAGATGGAGTCTGTGGTTATTTTGATGCTATCGAAGCTTTAGAGTTTTATATTGGATTGGAGGATTAAGTGACCATCTATCAACTAAAAATTAATTTGTTAAGTGACACTACCTTTGGGAGAGGTGATGGTGTAGCTGGTTTAATTGACCAGGAAGTTGAACATGATGTCTATGGTTTTCCTTATTTACGAGGACGTACATTGAAAGGTTTATTAAGTGAAGAATGTGATAACTTGATTTCTGTTTTACCAGATAATATTCGCTTTATTTGGGAAAATATTGCTTGCACTTTATTTGGTCAACCGGGTAGTACTCTGGGAACAATTGCCGCAATGCGTGTGGGAGATGCTTGTTTACCAGAAGACTTGCGAGAAGTTGTTGCTTGGCAAATTAAAAATGAAACCCTAACTGATAAAGAAGTTCTCGATTCTTTAACTACGATTCGTCGTCAAACATCAATTAATTCTGTGACTAGCACCGCAGATAAAGGAAGTTTACGTTCTTTTCGTGTAATTATCCGTCAAATTGAATTCAAAGCTGATTTATCTTTTGAAACTCAACCAAGTGATGAAATTCTCTCCCTTTTATCAATAGGTACATTAGCATTACGAAGAATAGGAAGTGGACGCAATCGAGGTCGAGGACATATTCGATGTACGCTCCATAGTAGCTCAGGAAAGGAAATTACATATCAATATATAAATATGTTTGGAAAAAATCAGGAGAAAATTGTATGAAAGTAATTACTTTTTCATTACAAACTCAACAACCACTACTTGCAACTTCATTGCAAGGTGATCCAAATAGTGATGTTTCATATTCTTACATTCCCGGTAGCATGATTCGAGGTGCGATTATTGGAAGATATATGAAACGAAATGGTTTATCAGAGCTAGATTTGGATAATGATGAAGTTAAAAGATTATTTTTTAGTGCTAATACTACCTGTTATCTAAATGCTTATTTGCAGAATCAGGAAGGAAAACGCACCTTACCTGTATCTTGCTCTTTGTTTAAGCATAAAGATGATGACTTACCAAATCCAGAAACATATAAATTGATGCGTGTTTATGAACGCACTCAGGAGCGTGAACTACCAGAAGAAATTGAACTAAAGAGAATAGAGCAGCAGTTTTGCACAGTTAAGGAGCGTCTTATTGTCTTTCACTCTATATCTCGACGGATTAACATCCACAACAAACGCGATCGCACAAAAGGACGCTCCACTCAAATTAAGCTCGATCCTAAAACTCAGCAACTCAAAGGTGAGGGAGAAATCTTCCGTTACGAAGCTATCGATGCTGGACAAACTTTTCAAGCTGTGATTTTGTGTAGCAATGAAGCAGAAACTACATTACTGACAGAGTTATTACAAATATCACAAAACCTCTGGTTGGGTGGTTCTCAAAGTGCTGGTTATGGACACACGAAAATTGATCATGTAAATTCTCAAGAGAATTGGGATGAAGTAAGTATTCCTCCTACTAAACGCATTGACAGAGAAAATTTAACAATCACCCTTTTAAGTGATTTAATTTTACGTGATGATTGGGGTCAATATGGTGTTATTCCACCATCTGCACAAGATAAAATACCCGTTCCACTGACAAAGGAGTTGGGAAAAATATTAGGTATAAATATAAATCTTCAGCCACAAATGAGCTTCGCTAATAGCACTTTTATAGGTGGATTTAATCGTAAATGGGGATTACCTCTACCTCAAGTTCCAGCATTTGCAGCAGGGAGTGTATTTGTTTTTAATAATATCTCAATTACTTCAGAGCAAATTCAACAACTAGAGTGTCAAGGTATTGGAGAACGAAGAATTGAAGGTTTTGGTCGAGTAGTCGTAAATTGGTTAGAAGAGTTAGAAGAACGAAAAATATTTGAAGCAAGACTACCTAAATCAGACTCAAGCCACGAACCAATTTTAAAAAAAGAAACGTCACGCATTTTAGCAGAACAAATGGCAGAAAGACTATTACAACAAAAACTAGAACAAACTTTACAAAATCAAGTTGGACGTTTAAGCATCAAAGGAACTATTAGCAATAGTCAACTTTCTCGCTTACAATTAGTAGCTAGACAAGCACTTAATACAGGTGACTGTAATTTAGTTATATCTCTTTTGAATAATCTCCATTTTAATGCTAGTGGTCAATTTGAAAGAGCCAAAATAAGTGATACATCTCTTAAGCAAAAGCTTGATGAATGGTTACAAAATCCAGGTTATTGGATTAGTGATTCCCAAAATTTAACAGTACGAGTAGCTGATGTAGAAAGAAGTATCACAGATGAATTTGCTAGAGAAAATAAACTTGCTGAAAAGTATACCCTACGTTTAATTATGGCAGTAGCCAAAAAAGCAATAAAGGAGCATAAACAATGAATTGTGAGCGTCTAAGCATCCGCAATCATCGTCATGTTATTGAACGGATAATAATCAAGGGAACATTAGTTTTAGATACCCCAACTTGTTTAGGAAGCGGTGATGTTGAGGGTGACACTGATTTAGTTATTTTACGAGACAGTGTAGAAGATAAAGCATTACTAATGGGTTCTTCCATTGCTGGAGCGTTACGGAATTATTTACGGGATTATGAATATGGTTATAACGCAGAAGAAATATGTGTATTATTTGGTGGACAACGTAGTGAGGAAGAAGGTGAACAAAGTCCTTTAATTATTAATGATGCCATTAGCAACACTATCCCTCATGTAGAATTACGAGATGGAGTCAAAATTAACAGCATTACTAGAACTGCTGAAGATGGACAAAAATATGACTTGGAGTTGCTGGAAGCTGGAACAAAATTTGACATTTCTTTTGAATTAATAATTGAAAATAATCGAGAAAAATTAATTAGAGAGTTAGTAATTGTTCTTCAAGGATTAGAAAGCGGTAAAATCCCTATTGGAATGAAGAAACAACGGGGTTTTGGTCGTTGTCACGTAGAAGAATGGCAAGTTTGGAAATTTGATTTGCAGAAATCTGATGAACGACTAGATTGGTTAAATTTTGAACATTGGAAACTTGGTTTATTCTCCAGTTATCCAATCCATAAATCAATTGAAGAGGCTTTAGGTTTGTTCTTAGATGAAAAAGAAGATAAACGCGATCGCCTAACCATTCACTCCACATTTACCCTCGCTAGTCCCCTATTAATTCGTTCTGGCCAAGCTTCCAGTGATAAAGCACCCGATGTCGTACACCTCAAATCCCGACGGAATGGAGAGTTTCAACCAGTTTTATCTGGTACAAGTTTAGCGGGGGTATTACGTCATCGTGCAGAACGAATTGTTAATACTCTCCAGAAAAATACAAGCATTATTGATGAAATATTTGGTGTCGATTTCAGCAAGGATAAAACTAAGAAAGCAAAAGTAAGTCGTTTGATTGTTCATGAGAGTGTCATTAAAAAAAGTAATGATTTGGTACAAAATCGCATAGCTATTGACCGTTTTACAGGTGGTGCTTTACATGGTGCATTATTTAATGAGCAACCAATTTTTGGGAGCGATAAAACAGAGTTGAAACTGGAATTGGAGTTACGTCAACCGAAACCTCATGAAATTGGTTTGTTACTACTGTTAATTAAAGACTTGTGGACTGGAGATTTACCTGTTGGTGGTACAAGCAGTATCGGAAGGGGAAGATTGCAGGGAAAAACAGCAACAATTACTTTAGCTTTAGAAAATAAAAGTTGGAATATTACCCAAGCTTCAGAAAATGAACCTTTGATAATAGATAATTCTGAAGATTTAGAAAAATTTGTTGATGCGTTAAATGAGGAGGTAGCTGCTTGAATAAACCAATACGTAAGTTTTTAGATATTTCAACCAATTTAGATATAAATAAATGGTTAGAACAACAAGCTGAAGAATATCAATTAAAGTTTCTGTTAGCTCACGCAGAAGATGGTGTGATTTGGGGAAAATTTAAAGATGGTAAATTATTAACCGCAGATAGTGCATTTGATTTTTTGCCTAAATTACGTTTTTTTACTTTGCAACAATGTCGGGCTTTTGGTGAAACATCGGAAGTGATGCTTTGGCAGACTGATAAGGGTTTTAAAGCTCGTTTAATTCAAGATAAAAAGGATACAGAATTTATCCCCGAAAACCAGATTCTTTGGGGAACAAAAGCAGATAAAATTTGTGGTTATTTTACTTTAGTGTCAGATGGTCAACAAGGTTTAAAACACGCTGTTCCTTTGACTGGGATTCCCTTCAAGGATAATGAACATCCTTTGTGTTTAACTGTTCATCACTATATTGATTACGATGATTCGGGTGTAGCTCGAATTGATCTAAGTCGTCTAGCTAACTTAACTACCTTTAAGGAGATTAAAAAATGAATCCTAAGCATATTTCTAAAGTTCCAGATGAGCGTAAAGCGATCGCACCTTATAATTTTGTAGAATTACCAGAAAAAGTTGTAGAAGTATCACCAGACTCTCTACAACAAAAAAACCGCTATTGCGAAAATCGCTATACTGGCAGAATTGAGTGTACTTTAACTACTGAATCACCGCTTTATATTCGCTGTGGATTAACAAAGGAAGAATTTGAATGTGGTGCAGAATCAAAAGATTTACCAGATTTCTTTTACACCAATCCTTTAGAAAAATCGACAAAACCTGTAATTCCTGGTAGCAGTTTACGTGGAATGCTGCGGAATTTAGTTGAAATTGTTAGTTTTAGTAAAATTGACCGTGTATCTGACCAAAAACACTTCTTTTTTCGTGCGGTTGCTGCTCAAAAAGATGACCCATTAGGAAGAGAGTATAAAAATCTCTTGAAAGAGGTAAAAGCTGGTTACTTAGTACGTGAAGGAGTTAATTGGCATATTAAACCTGCTAAAAGTATAAATAATTCACCATTTATTTGGGTTAAAGAGCGAGACTTATCAAGAATACATTCTTTAATCAAAATGAATCAACAAAATTATCATCCACAGTACATAAATGTTAGTTTTGGAGACACGTTATTTAAAAGTCCAAGAAGGTTTACGACACAAGTTAGTGCAAACCAAAGTTTATATCCACATAAAGGGATTCTTATTACTAGTGGGAATATGCTAGAATCTTCCAATAATTCTGAAAATCTTCATCGTAGAAATCATTGTATTGTCGCAGAAATTAATAATGATGTAGATGCACTAAAAATTAATGATGATGCTATTCAATACTACCGCAGTTCACTCACTGAGTTTCAAAAACAAAAACCTTTTGATAAAGACTTTGGAGTTTTAGAACAAGGAAGACCCATTTTTTACTGTGAAACTCAAAATGGACAAATAGAAGTAACATTATTTGGTCACTGTCCAAACTTTCGTATTCCCTATTCACCAAATCGAGACGGCGTAGCAGCTTCAGCAGTGAATTTTATTCCTGAAAATATTGCTAAATCTGACATAATTGACTTAGCTGATGCAATATTTGGCTTTGTTAGAGGTAGAGATAGAGATAAAGATACATATAAAAACTCTAAATCAAAAAGAGTAGAAGCTCTCGCTAGTAGAGTGTCTATCGAAGATGCTATTTGTGAAAAAACAGTTAGCGATGATATCTGGCTAACTGGTAATTTTGATGAAACAATTACACCAAAAATTCTTTCTAGTCCTAAACCAACAACATTTCAACATTATTTAGTTCAAAAAAGTGCGGAAAAGAATCAGCTTAAACATTATGCTAACAAACCAGCTACTAATAACGAAACTGGGGAAACCGTTATTCGCGGACATAAACTTTACTGGCATAAAGGAAGTAATCCTGATATTGAACATCCAGATGGTCAAAATGCTACAGGAACTCAAATAACTAAGATTAAACCCATCAAAGCAGGTATTTTGTTTAAGTTCAATATCCACTTTGAGAACCTGAGCAATGTAGAACTGGGTACTATACTGTGGGTATTGAAGGTTGCAGCAGAACCAGAATATTGTCTTTCGTTAGGTATGGGTAAACCTTTGGGTATGGGTGCAGTGAAAATTTCTCACCAGTTACATCTGAGCGATCGCACTTCTCGCTACTCTTCATTATTCCATGAAAAACAGTGGTTGACTGGAGAACAAGACCAAAGTAATACTGCTTCAAAACATTCTGATTGCATAAAAGCCTTTGAAAAGTACATCCTGGATAATATTCATGATGATGACAATCCACAAGGGTGCAAAGCGACAAAATTAGAAGAAATACCTCGTATCCAGATGCTTTTAGCTATGTTGCGATGTGATAATCCACCATTAGCTGAGAATACTCGATATATGACTATGACTATCGAGGCTAATGAATATAAAAACAGGCCTATTTTGCCAACTCCATTACAAATAATGGATATATCAGATAATCGCAGATGTCAAAATAAAGATATAGTCATTATAAAATTACGTCAAGATAAAAAATCCGAAAAATTTCAAGTGGGACAAATTGTAGATGCACGGGTGACAAAAATTAATGGTAGTAGAGTCACTTATGAAATTACTACAACAATGCAGAGGCTAACAGAAAAAGAACCAAAAAAAGCTGCTTTTCTTCAAGAAGAAGAGACTGTGAAAGTTAAAATTACTGCTTTAAAAGAAGACGGTAATATTAAAAGTGTAAAACTTTATGATAGATGAATACTTCCAAACCCTAACCACCTTTCCCCCACGCAACTTTCAACGAGAAGCCATTACTAAACTCCTCCACCGTCAAGACATCCTTCTCCGCGCACCCACAGGGTCAGGAAAAACCGAAACAGCGATCGCACCCTTCCTCTTTGCAAAAACCCTCAACCTCGACTTCCCCAATAAGTTAATCTACGTCGTCCCCCTACGCACCTTAGCCAACAGTCTGCGACAAAGAACAGAAACACTCGTTCAACGCTGGTCACAAACTCAAAATATCCCTTGTCCAGTCGTCACCCTACAAACAGGAGAAAACCCAGAAGACCCCCGCTTTGAAGGTGATATAGTCTTCTGCACCATTGACCAAATGTTAAGCAGTTTCTTGAATATTCCCTACTCAGTTGGTCGGGGTTCAGCTAACGTCAACTCTGGGGCAATATTCGCATCTTATCTAGTATTTGATGAACTGCATTTACTTGATCCAGACCGTTCTTTTACCACCGTTCTCAAGGTTTTACAACAAGTCAAAGGTATTTCCCCATTTCTGTTAATGACCGCCACATTAACCAATGAACTGGCTACGCAAATTCAAGGTTTAATAGACAATGGAAATAATTCAAATTGAAGATACTGATTTACAAGCGATTGAAGGTAAACGTCGTCGGATATTTCAAGCAAAATCTCATCCTCTTAATGCCTTAGAAATTATCGCAGATATACACACCAATCAACGAAAACGAGTTATAATTATTTGTAATACCGTTTCTCAAGCGCAGGGTTTATATAGAGATTTACGAGAATTGAATCATGATGAAACCCTAAATCTTACCCTGCTGCACTCCAGATTTTTACCAGAACATCGCGCCCAAAAAGAAACATTTTTAAAAGAAACCTTTGCTGAAAATTGGCAAGATGACGGTACTTGTTATGTTCTAATATCTACTCAAGTAATTGAAGCAGGAATTAATATTACCTGCCAAGTTATGCACAGTCAACTTTGTCCTATGAACTCATTATTACAAAGGGCAGGACGTTGTGCAAGATTCCAAGATGAAGAGGGTCAAGTTTTGGTTTATCGCACCATAGAAGTTAACCAAGCTTATTCTACCCTTGCAGAAGCAGATATAGAACCAGAAACAGAAGAATCTACCGATAAAAAGCAAAGTTTTCTGCCATATCCTAGAGAAACCTGTGAATTAACATGGCAAGTATTACAAACACATATTGAATCAAATCAGGTAAATGAAAATGTCGGATTTCGCACAGAAGAAAATTGGATAAATCAGGTTCATACTACAGAGGATTTACTCCAACAACAACGCCGACAAAATAATCAAATGCTGTTTGAAAATAATTTTGAATCAGCATTTTTTAGGGGTGATCAATCTTTTGCAAGTGAGTTAATTCGGTCAGTTGATAGTCGGAGTTTATTTGTCTGGGAAGAAACCGGATTTATTGACTTTGAGGAAGAACCCATTGACCCCCGAAAATTAATGGCTTTTTCAGTTCCTGTCTCTACACTGTGTAAAGTTTGGCGAGATTCCAAAAACTTAGAATTTGGCACAGATTGGATTTTTAAACGAATTGAAGCACCCAAAGACAAAGCAGAAACCTATAGTCAACCTGTCTGTACAGAAATCAAATCCCGTGATTCATTAATTAACAGCATCAGGATTTTAGTTAATCCCCGCTTTATTTATTATGATGAAAATATTGGATTATTGATTGGCATTAATGAATTTGGTAATGGTTTTATTTCACCACCAAAACCACAGCGCACAATCGCCAGTGAATACCGTTATAATATGGATACATATATTGGGCATTTGGGTTGTATGTGGACTTGTTGGCATAAACCATTTAAAACCTTGCGTTTGAAAAACGGTGAAGCTGAACCAACGATTTATAATAGTATCAGGAATGAACTATTACCAGCAGGTACAAAATTAATTAAAAACAAGATTTTTCCACATATCCAAGAGTCAGAAGCAGCAGCGTTATTTGAAATATTGGTATTTTTCGCTATCTTTACCCATGACCTGGGTAAACTACAAATTAAGTGGCAACAAGTAATGCGGGGTTGGCAAGCGATCGCTCATTCTTCATTTCAAGGTCAAAACCCCAAACAACATTTACTGGCACACACTGATTATAACCCAGAAGACAGTCAGCAAAAAACAGCACTCAAAGAATACGAAAAGAAACACAAACGTCCTAACCACGCTGTTGAAAGTGCATATTTAGCACGGGAGATTCTCAAACAATCTTTAGTTCCTTTATTACGTGATGATCTTGCAGCTGATAATGAACAAATTCAATATATTTGTTATACAGTCCTTATGGCTGCTGGTCGTCACCATTCTGCTTGGGCTGGTGGTTGGAATGGAGCAGATATAGCTAAAATAAAAACTATAGAATTACATCCAGAGGCACAAAAGGCGATTACTCAAAGTTGGCAAGGTATGACACGCTTCCTAAGTCAGAGTTTACCATTAACACCAGCAAATTTAAGTAGAAGCAATTACCTGATTAAAGAGTTTGACTTGAATCAGTTAAACACTGCTGACGAGTTTGAGTATTTTCATTTGTATCTGTTGGTAGTCAGAGCATTAAGACTGTGTGACCAGCGTTCAGTACAACTGAATTTTCATGTTTAATTTTTATGTAGAGAGTTATCCACAACATCTCTACATTAATCATTATTAACTATCTGTACCACCTGTATTTTCCTGAGTTAATAGTTCTTGAAAATCAGGAACAGAACCTATAGTAATTGCCTGTTCTAATAGCTGGTTGAGTCGGTCATGATCATAAATTTGATTGATTTGTTCCACTAATTCAGAAGGAGCATCTTGAAATCTAGTTTTGATGATTTTAACAATAGATTTCTGAATACCCTCAGCTATTCCTATACGTTCGATACTTGACACATATCTCATTTCCTTTTCACCCTCGAAACGCTGCAATTCAGTTTTGAAATTCAAGTCTAAATCCGGTGGTAAAGTCATCAGTCTATCAATCAAATCGAATAGCTGAAGAATTTTCTCCCTACTATATCCTAACTCATACATCCGCTTAATTAAACTTAATTTCCACTGCAACCGTCCTGTTAAATTTTTAGTTGTGGCTTGTGTACGTAGGTGCGCCATCACCAATACAGCAAAAGGATTATCACTTTGTTCTAATTCTGACC
Source organism: Anabaena sp. WFMT (assembly GCF_051781005.1). Classification (NCBI taxonomy): domain Bacteria; kingdom Bacillati; phylum Cyanobacteriota; class Cyanophyceae; order Nostocales; family Nostocaceae; genus Anabaena; species Anabaena sp. WFMT. The sequence goes on from NZ_JBPWOA010000057.1 coordinate 64,224, forward strand.
AACGAGGTTGATAATCCAGTAATTTCACGATTGGAAATTGAAGACTTAACCGACATCCCCAGCGGCTATAACTGTATTCTTGAGGTCGCCAACTAACTTGATTATCTCCCAAAATAGCCAAGCTAACAACTTCTTGACCATAACGATTAAAAATCCTGTAATGATAGGAAAACATCCGCTTAGGAAAACCAGTATCTACTTGACTTTGGATTTCTAAATGGATTAGTAACCAGGTTTCTTTACCATCATTTAGCCAAACTTTAATCAGCTTATCAACAAATTGCTTACCAACTTCTGATTCTCTCATCAATTGCTGGAGTTCTTGGTCAAGAAACTCATAACCTCGCGTCCAGTCAATTTCACTGTAAATCTGAGGAAAGAAGAATGTTAAAAACGCCTCAAAGTATTTTTCTACCCCTTCCTTCCAAGCACCATCATAATCGGCTTTTACTTCACTCACAGTTGTTTTTAAAAGTTTATTAATACAATATAGCGTTTTATCTGGTAGCAGATAGATGAACTGAATGGAGAACTACAAACCATAAGAATAGTTTCAGTCCCGTTGTCATGATGATTCCATGACCAGGATTCTTTACTATCCAGTCAGCTTTGTATCATCTATCTGCCATTAACTAGAATACAACATTAGGGATAAAAAATAAAAGTATATTCTTATGGTTTGTAAAAATCTGGAAAAAGTATGCTAGATTCTTCTTATACTGAAAGCGTCCCTGAACTGGTATCAGAGACGCTGGTCAATTTCGCAAATTTACAAAGCGGCTGAACTCTCACATTAAGCCGCCTATATTGTTATACCCATTGAAGGTAAAACTCATGTTTAGACATAGTAACACAAAACAAGACCAACACCCCAGTTTGAATGTCAATCAATTGGAATCTGTTCTTGCTGACGGACTATTAACAGAGAAAGTCGGAGAACTGGTCAAAATGCTGGCAAATAAGCAAGTTTCAACCGCAGATATCCGCGAGAAAGCGAAAAACGGTAAACTTGAGTTTGTCTATTCCTACGGAGTGCTGCGGATAGTTCCATCACACAAGGGTAAATCAGGTAGATGCTGGAGATGGGATGTAATTTTTTCCCCAGTGAGTTTATTCCCAGTTTCTGAGTAAATAATTGAATTGCTCAGGTTTTTCTCTACACCTTTATTCCTACTGAAGAGGTACTTTCCTGATTGGAAAACCCCTCTTCCTGGTAGGTATATACTGTTTGGAAGTAGACAACTCCTATGGGTTGAAGACCAGATGATAAAGCAGCTATTTGTTACCAAAAAATTCGGCACTTATGCTGACACTTTCCTGATGCTAGGTCTGGTACAGCTTGCAGAGTATGCACTGAAAGCCACTCACCAAAAAAGTGCAATTCAACTTTTAGATCAAGGAACACGCTACTGCCTTCAGTTAAAACAACCTATAAATTTAGAACTGGTAGCTAAACTCAATTATACCAATTCTTTCCCACCAGTCAAAGGTCAAAAAACCGACATTAGCAAAATACCGCAGGAAACAGATACTTTTAACACAGTGGAGGAAAGCGAAAGACGAAAACTTTACCGCAACTATGTATTTGAACAACGGGGTAAAGTTGAATTTAATGAAGATGCACCAAAACCACCTCATCCTAGTACCCAAAATGGCGTAATTCTTACTTCCATGCGTCATGACCGCAATCATAACGAATTGTGGTATTTAGGATGGCAAATTAAAGACCATTATGGGGCTTTGTTGGTTGCTTTATTTACAGCTTTTAGCCAAGAAATAGAGGATGTTAATAGCTTAGTAAATGAGTTATTTACTCAAACTACTGGACAGAAATTACCAGAAACAGCCAGTGCCGTCAAAATTTATTTACCTACATCTGTTCAAGGGGTGAATCGAATTAAAGCAGATAGTAATAAAGTAGATTCTCAAAAAGCAGATTGGTTAAGTTTATGGTTGATTGCTGGGGGTTTATTTACCTTTGGTATAGCGGAACGGGTAAAAATAGCAGAACGAGTTTATGATTGGCGTGTTGTTGCCCTTGAACCACAAGATATTCCGTTAAATAAATATCGTGAGGTGTTGAATCAACTTCGTAAATTTAACCCACCTTCTGGAGGTCATGGCATTGCTAGATTTGACTCTGAATTAATATTGCTGTTCTGTCGAGAGTTACTTAATCATCATCAAGTCCAAACAGACATAGAAGCTGATGAATTTGATATTTGGCAACCAGTTAATCACTTTGTTAGTAACTTTATTGGTACTCACTTTGGTTCAAAGGGTCAAGTTTATGGTGTCAAAGAAGTTTTTAGTTTAGGTTTACCAGGTTGGATTAGTCCTAAAGACTCTCAAGAACTCACAGATTATCACAATGTTTTAAACGAACATTTATCAGTTATCACTACCTTATCTGCGGAAGAAGGACACAGTGAATTATTAGCAGCTTATCGGGATTTTATCACTGGTACAAATCTCATAAATTTCTTTCGCTTTCAAGTTAGTTATGCCGATTATGTTGTGAAACGTTTAGCAGATTCCAAAGCTAGACCAGCGCGTTTATTTTCTATAAATGGATTAAACCTCATGGTGAAGAATTTTAAGCATCGTCAAAATGACCAAGAATTAAATTTAACGGACATCACTGAAGACCCTGGATTTTTACGCATTGCTAAGGCTATTAATAGTGCCACTGTCTATGCAGGAAAAGATGAACATGGTTGGGATAGAATCTATGGTTTAGCACAACGTTTGAGCAGTCAAGCAGGTTCTAAAAAGGATTTTATCATTGAATTATCAGCCTTTATTGCCAGTTACGAAAATGAAAATCTCCGCATTGATGAAGAACTCAAAAAGAAAGGTAAACCCCGAAGAATTTGGACTACCAAAGATGATTTAGATAGGGTAATTAATCTCATCGAAAATCATGGTTCTAGTTTAGTTGCTAACTTATTAATTGCCTATGGTTATGCTAAAGGTTGGGGTAAATCTAAAGAAGCAGATAAAACCAATTTGACTAATGAATCAGAAACAGAAGTAGATAATATTGAAGAAGGAGAATCCGAAAATGACTAAGGCAAAATTTCCCGTTTACTCAATTTCAATTAGTGGATTACTATCTTTACAGCTTCATGCTTTAAATAACGAAGGTAACGAGGGTAATCAATCTCTAACTCGGCGTTATTATATTATTCAGGATGGCATGGATGAACCTGAGTATGTGAATGGAATTTCTGGGGATATGTTCAAACATATTCAATCTGAACATCTACACCGTGTTGCTTTAGAATCTGGACTAAGTTTATCTGAGGGTGGTAAACAATTTAATCCAGATAGAATTGGTTATGATCTAGAAAAAAATCTCTCAGTTTTTACAGACAAAGACACTGATTTAGCTGCCAAAACTGGCAAGGTTCTTCAACTCTGCACCATCAGCGATTTAGAAGGTTTCATGGTGACTGTTAAAGGTGGACAAACCCTAAAACGTGATTCTGTAATTGAATTTGGGGCAGTTGTGGGTTTACCGAATTTGGTCAAAACTCAAAGTTACTTCCATGCTAAATACGGTGTAGATAATCCTACTCCTTATAACGTGCAAGTCAGTTCCGGTTTATATGCCACCGTCTTAAATATTGAGGCTTTTCGGATTGGTTATAATCCTCATACTTTTAATTACAGCATTGATGTTTCTGAACGTAAAAAACGTCTTGACGCTTTGCTCAAAAGTGTGCTTTATACTTATTTACAACCTAATGGTGCAAAACGCAATACACATTTACCCCATCCTGATAATTTTGAAGGTGTAATTACTGTTAGTAGTCGGCGCTGTCCTGCACCAATGATTAGTTCTCTAGAAGGAAGTTATCAAACCCAAATTGACAGTTTAGCAGCTACGTTAAATAACATCAACGGTGCTGATACCATCCGTTGTTTTAAGTTTGAAAATATAGCTGAATTTGCTGACCAAATTGAAATTTTGATTGCTCAAACTCTACCTTGGGATAGTGAAAATGCCGAAGCAATCGCCTAAATCAAAATCTTCCCCAATATCAGAAACCGTAACTACATGGCTAACTGTCACATATCAACCTGTTAGCCTATTTTCTCTCAAACGTTCTGATGCTACCAGCATGGCCGCAAGGTCTAATTTAGTACCTACTCCCTATGCTATCAAAATGGCATTGTTGAAAGTGTTGTTAGAAAGTCAGGGAAGATATCATCAAAGAGACTTTGACCAATGGATTAAAACCGAATTTACCTGGATTCGAGATTTAACAATTTATATCTGGCCTCCAGAAAAATTGGTAGTAAATCGCAACGGTTACAAACTACGCTATTACGACCAAACCGCAGATAAAGCGGATAAAACTCGTCCGACAGTGCCTATGCAAGATGGTTTTGTATTTCGAGAATGGGTATTTTTACAAGGACATTTGCAAATTTGTTGTAGTGCAGGAAGTCACGTATCGGAACTAGAACAGTTATTTGCTCAAATTAATTATTTTGGTAAAAAGGGTTGTTTTTTTCAATATTTACCTGATTTCAAGCAAGAAACTTCAGAACCATTATTTCAACCAAATTTTGCAACTGGTTTTACAATCCAAGCAATGGATGATTTAGGTGAAAAAACTACCTTTAATCGCATTAATCCTTTTTCCACTGATAAAGCTCAACTCGATAAAGACCGAGTAATTAAATCAGGTTTTTTACCATTAAAACTCGTCGCTACCAGCGCCCGTTATGACATTTACCAAAGATATTGAAACTACGTTTGCTGGCATGAGTTTAATCCTGAGACAAGATGCAAAATTAATCAATTCTGTTACTTTAGAATCTTGGTTATCAGATACTCAACTTGTCCCAATTTGGATTCCTTTACAGATTGATAATGGCATTACTAAAATCATGCCTGTGCTGCCAGACTCAAAATTATATCCGCAATTAATGGAATCAATCTGTCTACATATATGTAGGGGCAGAGTCCCCCCGTCTTTAGAGTGGCAAAACAAGCCATATCAACCGACAGGTGTGGAAGTCGATTCTAACGCCCTGCATATAATTCTGGTTTCAATTTCCGCTAATGCACCATTACCAGCAACATTAGGAAGGGCTATTCATGCTCAATTTTTTCAATGGGTTGCTCATGCTGACGCTGCTTTAGCTGAATATTTACATCAACACAATATTCTGCCAATGACTGTTTCAATGCAATACAGTTCACGGCAAAGAATGCAGTTGAGAATTACGCTGTTAAAACCAGAACTTTTAGCACCGCTACTTTGGGGATTAAGTAGTAATTTGGGTGGTGAAATTACTTTAGGTGGAGTCCCTTGTCAATTAGGTAAATGGATAAATATTATACAGTCTCGCAGTTTTGAAAAATTGGCAGAAATACCATTACAAAATACAATTGAATTACAGTTTATTTCTCCTACAAGTTTCAAAAAGAATCAGAATATTCAACCTTTTCCACTGCCAGAGTTAGTATTTGGTAATCTTTTACGTCGTTGGAACAGATTTGCACCAGCAGAACTGCAATTTCCTCAAATTGAATGGCAAGGTTTAGTTTCTGCTTTTGAACTAAAAACCCATGCTTTAAAGATGGAAGCTGGTGCAGAAATTGGTACAGTCGGCTGGGTTAAATATCGGTTTTCAGACCCCGAACAAGCCAGAATTGCCACTATCTTAGCTAACTTTGCTGTCTTTTCTGGAGTGGGACGCAAAACAGCTATGGGTATGGGACAAACTGCTTTAAAAAACCAATAACTAGCAATGAATGAAGATTATTTACCTCTAGCTTACTTGAATGCTTGGGAATATTGTCCACGTCGATTTTACCTCGAATATGTGTTAGGTGAAATGGAAGACAATGAACATATTATCTTAGGTCGTCATGTCCACCGCAATATCAATGAAGAAGGCACTTTTCAGGATGGGGAAACGCTGATTCATCAACAACAATGGGTGTGGAGCGATCGCTTGCAGGTTTCCGGTATCATTGATGCTGTAGAAGAATACGATGGTCAACTTGTGCCTGTGGAATACAAGAAGGGAAAAATGGCACAGCACCTAAACGATCATTTTCAACTTTGTGCGGCGGCTTTATGTCTAGAAGAACGCACGGGACGCACTATTACCTATGGCGATATATTTTATCATGCCAACCGCAGAAGACAGACTGTAGCATTTACACCACAACTGCGGCAAATGACAGAACAAGCGATCGCTCTAGCTCATGTTGCTAGTCAAAACAAAATGCCAGCACCTATTGATCATACCAAAAAATGTGAATCATGCAGTTTGCAAGGTATTTGCTTACCTTTTGAAGTCAAACAATTACAAAATCAAGATTATTAAATTATGACTACTCTTTATGTGATCCAGCCTGATGCTGTTTTAAGCAAAGACTATGAAGCTTTTCAAGTTGCTTTGAGACAGGAAGATGGTTCTTGGAAAAAACGAAAGGTTGCTGCTCAAACTGTAAACGAAGTTATTTTGATGGGTAATCCCCAAGTTACCGGCGATGCTTTTGTTTACGCTTTAGAATTAGGAATGCCAGTTCATTATCTTTCTAGTTTTGGTAAATACTTGGGTTCGGCTTTACCTAAGTCTTCTCGTAATGGTCAACTGAGATTAGCACAGTATGCAGTTTATCACGATTCTGTGCGTCGTTTGGAATTAGTGAAGGCAATTGTTAGCGCCAAAATTCATAATCAGTATAATGTGTTGTACCGACATAATGAAAAAGATAATCCTCTCAAAGAACGTAAAAACTTAGTAAAAACTCAACAAACTCTAGATCAGGTGCGGGGCGTTGAGGGTTTAGCTGCTAGGGAATATTTTGCTTGTTGGCAGCGTATGGTAGGTAAACAATGGACTTTTAATGGCAGAAATCGTCGTCCACCAACTGATCCTGTCAATTCTTTACTCAGTTTTGCTTATGCTTTATTGCAAGGTCAAGTCATGGCCGGTGTACATATTGCTGGTTTAGACCCCTATATTGGTTATTTGCATGAAGTTCATCATGGTCAACCGGCAATGGTGCTAGATTTAATGGAAGAGTTTCGAGCTTTAATTGCTGATAATTTGGTGCTGTCGTTATTGCATAAACACGAAATTAAACACGAAGATTTTAATGAAAGTTTGGGTGCTTATCGGTTGAAGGACAATGCGAGAAAAACTTTTTTGCAAGCATTTGATAAAAAAATGAATGATGAATTTAAACATCCTGTGTTTGATTATCGTTGCACCTACCGACGAGCGATAGAATTACAAGCACGGTTACTAAGTCGTCATTTACAAGAAGGTATTCCCTACAAACCTTTATCACTAAGATGACTACACTGTTTTATCTGATTATTTACGACTTACCTGATAATAAAGCTGCAAATAAGCGGCGTACTCGCTTACATAAAATGCTGAGTGGTTATGGTAAGTGGACTCAATATAGTGTGTTTGAATGTTTTTTGAGTGCGGTACAGTTTGCTACACTACAAACAAAGATAGAAAAACTGATTAAGCCTGATGAAGATTCTATTAGGATGTATGTACTAGATGCTGGTAGTGTGAAAAGAACTATCACCTATGGTTCGGAAGTACCTAGACAAGAACAAGCAATAATTATATGATGAATACATCAGCTAAATTTTGGCAGACCTAGAGCGGGGTCAAAAACCCCAGGGATTCGCCAAATCGCCAGAACCTTGACAAATAAATACTTTCAGCGTTTCATTAGTTTCAGTTGGCAGTTGACCCAAAGCCGGAAATGAGGTTTTTTTTGAGGTCTGCCAAAATCCCCCCTACAGTCTGCTCCTAGACTGTGTTTCAGATGGCGGGGTTTCGATATAACTAATCCCCGCAAGGGGACTGAAACATCTGGTGTAGCCTGAATTTGGTAATCCCCCTTTACGGTTTCGATATAACTAATCCCCGCAAGGGGACTGAAACATACAAATGGATTGTTTTATTATCTAGGAACATTAGGTGGTGGGTTTCGATATAACTAATCCCCGCAAGGGGACTGAAACTGAATTCAATCTCGCACGATTACGTTACGCTGCTAAGTTTCGATATAACTAATCCCCGCAAGGGGACTGAAACTTGTAGAACTAGAAAGATTGTTAGACCTCGCTGCTGGTTTCGATATAACTAATCCCCGCAAGGGGACTGAAACGTCTCCACCACCATCTGTAACTTCTGTGTTTCGTAGTTTCGATATAACTAATCCCCGCAAGGGGACTGAAACGTTTGAGAGTACGTACTAAAATTTCTGAGTTCTTTGTTTCGATATAACTAATCCCCGCAAGGGGACTGAAACGGACTAGTGAGACTCAGAGAAAACAGGCGCTCAAGGATGGTTTCGATATAACTAATCCCCGCAAGGGGACTGAAACATAACACCATCAAGCAACTTTGAACCTGATTCTGGAGTTTCGATATAACTAATCCCCGCAAGGGGACTGAAACTTTGACCTAGCGATCGCTTCCGGTGCAAACTGAATTGGTTTCGATATAACTAATCCCCGCAAGGGGACTGAAACACCAAAGTATTTCCTGCACTGACTTACCTCAAATATTCGTTTCGATATAACTAATCCCCGCAAGGGGACTGAAACTTAGCGATTCAATAGTATCACGCTTAACTGTTTTAGTTTCGATATAACTAATCCCCGCAAGGGGACTGAAACTCTTTTTCGTGTTCGTAAATATTATTATCCGTTGGTGTTTCGATATAACTAATCCCCGCAAGGGGACTGAAACGAGTACTAGGTGTATTGGCTTTCGCTGCTATCGGTTTCTTCGCGTGTTTCGATATAACTAATCCCCGCAAGGGGACTGAAACTTTGAGCAAGTCTTGGAAAATACGACTTTCTTCAGGCGCAAGTTTCGATATAACTAATCCCCGCAAGGGGACTGAAACTTGATTTAGGTAGTTTGCGATAATCTTTAGTTAACAGATGGTTTCGATATAACTAATCCCCGCAAGGGGACTGAAACTATTTTAGCTTTTATCTGTTCTTTATTATCCATACAGTTTCGATATAACTAATCCCCGCAAGGGGACTGAAACTATCGCTAGTTCTAGGTTTGTGTAAGTCAAATAAGTTTCGATATAACTAATCCCCGCAAGGGGACTGAAACATTTTAAATAAATCCGATATCGCGTTAAAGTCGGATAGTTTCGATATAACTAATCCCCGCAAGGGGACTGAAACGACCACATAACACATTTAGAACTATTGCTTGATCTAGTTTCGATATAACTAATCCCCGCAAGGGGACTGAAACACTGGAAAGTGCTTAAATATGCAACAATGTTTCTCCAGTGTTTCGATATAACTAATCCCCGCAAGGGGACTGAAACTGGAACAACGAAGTTCTTGACGTAAGAGTCGTTAAATGTTTCGATATAACTAATCCCCGCAAGGGGACTGAAACTTAAGTCAGTCACACTATCACCTTCTGTCATCAACCGTTTCGATATAACTAATCCCCGCAAGGGGACTGAAACGTTAAAAGATATGGACGTAACCCTAAAACTTTAATTGTTTCGATATAACTAATCCCCGCAAGGGGACTGAAACAAAAGATTACCAGTGTACGGATTGCCAAGTCACGTTTCGATATAACTAATCCCCGCAAGGGGACTGAAACATGTACGTTCGTTAGCAGCTAATGTTTGTGGTTCACTGGTTTCGATATAACTAATCCCCGCAAGGGGACTGAAACACGCATATAATCTCTTGTTGCATTAATAGGCATAGTTTCGATATAACTAATCCCCGCAAGGGGACTGAAACATATATTTTTCTCTTCAATTACATCTTCATCTACTAGTTTCGATATAACTAATCCCCGCAAGGGGACTGAAACATGCTGGTCATGCTTTGAATATATTGCTCAATTGGGCGTTGTTTCGATATAACTAATCCCCGCAAGGGGACTGAAACTCATCTTAACAGCGTTAGCAAACTGTATAATGCCAGCGCAGTTTCGATATAACTAATCCCCGCAAGGGGACTGAAACGTTTGTACATCAACTTTAATCGTGACTTACTACCTAATAGTTTCGATATAACTAATCCCCGCAAGGGGACTGAAACTTAAAGTGTGAACCTATCGATCTAGTTAATCACTTCGGTTTCGATATAACTAATCCCCGCAAGGGGACTGAAACTTCGCTAGTGGCATACCGTCAATGATGCAATACCATCTCGTTTCGATATAACTAATCCCCGCAAGGGGACTGAAACACAGTAATCTAAACTCAGGGCATCAGAATATATTGCGTTTCGATATAACTAATCCCCGCAAGGGGACTGAAACTCGCTTGACTATTGATTTTCTGCCTTTTTACGCCGGTTTCGATATAACTAATCCCCGCAAGGGGACTGAAACCGAATAGGGGACTTACCTCAAGGTAATGGGGCGCGGCAAGTTTCGATATAACTAATCCCCGCAAGGGGACTGAAACCTGCTCCCGTCAGTTGATTGAAGGTTTCTTTTGTGTAAGTTTCGATATAACTAATCCCCGCAAGGGGACTGAAACTCGAAACTTCTGAACTCGATTAATTTAACTAGCCAACCGTCCTCGTTTCGATATAACTAATCCCCGCAAGGGGACTGAAACTGTGGGTGCGCTCTAGCTACACTCTCCAGGATTATGGTTTCGATATAACTAATCCCCGCAAGGGGACTGAAACTATAACTGGCAATCCTGGAATTGTTTTCACCTTACCGTTTCGATATAACTAATCCCCGCAAGGGGACTGAAACGTAACTATCCCACGGTGTTAGAATTTCCGAATCGTTGTTTCGATATAACTAATCCCCGCAAGGGGACTGAAACAATTATAATTTAGACGTATTTTAAAACAGTTGATTGTTTCGATATAACTAATCCCCGCAAGGGGACTGAAACTGGTATTTCTACTACTACTTATTATTCTTCTGTTTCGATATAACTAATCCCCGCAAGGGGACTGAAACCATAATCACCGTTTCTAGTACAGTTCCAGAAGTCTTGATGTTTCGATATAACTAATCCCCGCAAGGGGACTGAAACACTTTGTAGCATCACCTTGTAAAGCTACATGAATTGTTTTGTTTCGATATAACTAATCCCCGCAAGGGGACTGAAACATGATCTCATAGTCTAGAGATTGTAACCATGCTCTAAGTTTCGATATAACTAATCCCCGCAAGGGGACTGAAACTTTCTAGTTTTTTGGGTGCGGGTTTAACCGCTATCTGGGTTTCGATATAACTAATCCCCGCAAGGGGACTGAAACAAGCCTTCAAAACTCCGCTAATCAATGAGGCATTATAGGTTTCGATATAACTAATCCCCGCAAGGGGACTAAAACCTTTAGTCCTCTACAGATGCGATCGCCATCCCCACCTCACCAAATTCTTAGAGGAAACCCCAAACAATTATGGCCACACTGATTCCTTCATTTAGTAGTTGCAGTTCCCGAATGACCTCTGGTGAAAGGAGGTTAGCGCAGCGCATGGAGGAAAAGCTAGATAATGATTACCTGTTATGGTATGACGTACCCATCGGTAACAAACAACTACACCCCGATTTCATAGTTTTACATCCTAATCGGGGTTTATTCATTCTGGAGGTCAAAGACTGGAAACTTGACACTATTCAAACTGTTAATCCTTCCACATTTACCATAATTACCGATAATGGAATTAAGGAAGTCAAGCACCCATTACAACAAGCCAGAGATTATGCCCTGGCAGTCAACAAATTACTAGAAAAAGATTTTACTTTAGTTCAACAAGGAGATTATCAAGGTAAATTAATTATACCCTATGGTTATGGTGTGGTTTTAACTAACATCAACCGTAAAGACTTTAATAATAGCGAACTCACCGCAGTTTTTGAAGAACATTTAATTATATGCAAAGATGAAATATTACCGAGTACTGATGCGGGGGAAATTCAACAACGACTTTGGGATTTATCACCATATAACTTTAATAAAACCCTAACTAACAATCAAATTGATAGAATCCGGTGGCATATATTCCCAGAATTACGGCTTACTCAGTTATCTTTATTTGATGTTGAAACCGAAGAAACAACGCAACTGCAAATCCCAGACATTCTGCAAATCATGGACTTGCAGCAGGAACAATTAGCCCGCAGTTTGGGTAATGGACATCGGGTAATTCACGGTGTAGCGGGTTCTGGGAAAACTATGATTTTAGGCTACCGTTGTCAGCATCTTACACAAGTCAATAATAAACCAATTTTAGTGTTGTGCTTTAATGTTTCTCTTGCTGCCAAACTCCGGCAAATGATTCAAGAACCCAACAAAATCAGTCGTGTCAAAGTCCGACATTTTCATGGATGGTGTATGGATCTATTAAAAAAATACAACATTCCTAAACCTGACTCCACAGAATATCAAGGGGAAGCTTACATAGAAGAACTGGTAAACCGTGTAATCTTTGCGGTTGATGCTGGCAAAATACCCGCCGGAACTTATGACGCTGTGATGTTAGATGAGGGTCACGACTTTAAACCAGAGTGGCTAAAGTTAATCGCCAAGATGGTAAACCCGGAAACCAATTCTTTACTTGTCCTCTATGATGATGCTCAAAACCTTTACGGTGAAAAACGCAGTAAGAAATTTAGCTTTAAGAGCGTAGGCATCCAGGCACAGGGGCGCACCACTATTTTGAAACTCAATTACCGCAATACAGAACAGGTGTTAGGGGTAGCCTACGAATTTGCAAAAGAAGTGATGACACCCACCACCGGGGATGATGATCAAGTGGTATTAGTACAACCTACCAGTGCCGGACGACAGGGGACAATGCCAGATTTAATTAAACTTCCCAGTTTCAAACATGAGGTAGATTACCTAGCCCAACGGCTACAACAATTACATGACCGGGGTACACCTTGGAACGAAATCGCTATTATCTATCGTAGTAAATTCATGGGCGATCGCATCTATAACGATTTTAGACAAATGCAGATTCCCGTCGAGTGGGTGAATGCCAATAATGATAGTCGTAACTATAACCCTGTTGAACAAAGCATAAAACTTATAACAATGCACTCCAGTAAGGGGTTAGAGTTTCCAATAGTGTGTATTCCTGGTATTGGGTATATGCCCAATGAAAACCAAGTTTTAGCAGAAGAAGCGCGGTTAATGTATGTGGCGATGACAAGGGCAATGGAACAATTGATTATTACTTGTCACCGTTCCTCAGAATTTACCAATCGTATTGAGTCAGCATTATCAAAAGTTGCAAGGTGTTAGAAAATGAAAGAGAATAAATTTTTGGTGATCGCAACCGACCAAATTATTGAGGGAAACAAGTGATATCATGTCTAGCTAATCACTGATGATAGATATATCTAGGTTCACAAATTATCAATTACCACACCAAAAAGATATAATAACTGTTTAGACGGACATAATATTAATAGTCAAAACATGGAATTTATTTTTGTTTACGTCACTTGTAAAGACCGTGCTGAAGCTCTTAGTGTAGGTAAAGCCGTAGTAGAAGCCCGTCTTGCTGCCTGTGCAAATATCATTGATGGAATGGACAGTATTTATTGGTGGAACGGTGAATTACAAGTAGAAAAAGAAGCTATTTTAATTATGAAATCGCGCCGTGATTTATTTGAGGAACTAACGGAAAAGGTAAAATCAGTGCATTCTTATGAAGTAGCTTGTGTAGTAGCTTTACCAATTGAACAAGGAAATCGGGATTACCTGAATTGGCTAATAGCAGAAACCAAGGCTACAAATATCAACAAATAGCTGATCAATTTTCAGATATAATCACAGATTTTACAGATATCTCTATTTATTATCCAAAGCGATCGCTTATCCCTAAGCTAACAATTTTATCCAATTAATACTAATGAAAATCAACGCTATTTGTAGTGTGAGATAGTTTGTAAATAATTTTTGCCATTCCTCAGTGTCCATATCTAATGTAACCAAATCTCTATTTATTAAAATTACATTCTTAGAGTAGCATAAAACCATCAATGCCCTGTATCTAATTTCAGTCATCTGCGGCGATAAAAATAACTCTGTGGCTTCTTTAGCTATTTTCTCATGTAGTAACCAATCTGATTTTAAATTATTAACAAAACTATTGAATTTCTCTAGTAATCCCATAATTTCGCCGACATCAGCATTTTTATTGTTAATAACTTTACCAATTTGTGGTATCAAGTTTTCAACAATAAACTCAATGTTATTGGTAAGACAATTATCAGCATGAACTAATAAACCTTGATAACTTTTAACATTTTTAGTCTGGACTTTCAATTTATCATAATCTTTGAAAATTACAGCCATATTAGTTTTTACATACTTCCACATACTAATATTAAGTTTTTGAAGTCGTTGCTTTTTGGCTTTAGATGCAAAAGCTTCAATATCTTCCTGACTGTATTTTCCTATTCTTAGTTCACAAGTGCTAATTTCTGGTACTGCTTTATGATGTACAAAACTGGCTTTGATTTCCCTACCATCTCGTAAATGTGATTTACGCAAGAATACAGGTTCATTGCAAATGGGGCATTTCAAGAAACCATAATAATCTTGATAATCAGCCTTAGATGCCTCTATGAGTTCCCCACCGATTTTAGTTAAAAGTGCGTATTGCATTTAGATTCCCAAGTCTTCAAAATAGGCTTTAATATGTTTATCCAAATCTTGAAATGCAGCTTCCATAGTAGGATAACTGCTTTTGCCATGATAAACAGTTCCACCTAAATCATAAGCTCTGACAAAGGAATCAATATATTCACTATCTCCAATTTCTATCCAACCTTGTTCTTCTACAAACCGATTAAGATAAGGATATTGCTCTTCAAAATTATTTGGCATTTTGGTAATTACTCACTAACAGCATCAAGAAAGTCCTGTTTACCTTCTTTGAGAGTATCTTTAACCTCAGTTTCTATATCAGGACTAATTTTATTAGTTTCAACCATGTACAAGAAAAACTTTTTGAAAGAAGTCATGTAAGATTTAGTGCTACTTTCAGATGCCCACATTGCTTTACGGGGGAAATAATCTAATAGAAAAGAAGAAACATCTTGCTCATCTGCTTCATCAAGTTGTTGTAACGGTTCATAATAAACAAGATATTCGGCAAAAAACTCAATATTGGTAATGTGGTTTTTTATCGTTTTAGTTGAAAGATTAGCTTTCTCTAACCATACTTTAAATCCCTCCATAACTGGTTGATTATACTTTTCGATTTTGGCTACTTCTTTGTCAAATTCACTCATAATTTACTGTGATTTAGATAATTAAGCACGATTGGCTAACAATGTAGAACTATCACCATAATGAAATTTAATTTTTCCTTCCAGTTCATTTTCGTCTTTCAATTTTAACCAACCACTACCAGAAGCTTCATCATTTTCGTCATTACCATCCCAAGTAAATTCTAATTTTTGACCGTTACCATCTTTAACAATATCACCATCAATATATCCAGTAACTAAGCCAAATTGAAACTCGCCATTTCCTTGTTTATCAATTTCGATATAAGCTTGGACTTCCATATTGAAGTATTCTTCATCCCAATTCGACATTTCATAAATATGCCAAGTTCCAGTAAATTGCATGATTTTATATTCCTGATTCAAATAATATTGATAACGAATGCCAAAACATTTAGAAAAAAGGCTTATAAAGAATTGTATTACATCTATGTGTAGTTAGAAAACAGTTCTTGCTTATCCCCGAATGCAGATATTTAGTATTTAGCAAGGTTCATGAAATGATACCAACCTTTGTTGTAACTGTGTATATCGTCGCATATCATTAGTAGAACGCACAGCCAACGATATAGCTTTTTTTGCCCCAATCACAATTGCTAACTTTTTAGCACGAGTTAAACCTGTATAAAGTAGATTACGACTAAGCATCATGTAATGTTGCATATACAAAGGTAAAATCACCACCGGATATTCAGAACCTTGGGATTTATGTATAGAAACACTCCAAGCTAAAGTAATTTCATTGAGGTCGGCATAATCATAAACTACAGAACGTTCGCCATACTGCACATTTATTTCTTGTTCAACAGTGTCAATATCCGTGATAATTCCCAAATCACCGTTAAAAACCTCCCGTTGATAATCGTTAGTCTGCTGAATCACCCTATCACCTACCCGCAATGTTATTCCACCCCTATTAATCTCTACCTTATCGGGACTTTTAGGATTAATTAATTCCTGCAATACCGTATTCAGATTACGAGTACCCACTAATCCCCTTGACATCGGACAAAGCACTTGTACATCCGTAGCGGGGTTAAATCCTAATTTTGGGATCAAGTCTGTAATTAATTCACAAATCGTCTGTACCCCGTGTTCTGCTTCAAATCCCCCACTATGCCACAAACAATCAGAGACAGGAGAATTATTAATTGCTTCAATTGTAGGATACTGCCCCCGATTAATTTGATGAGCAGCAGTAATAATTGCACTCTGTTGAGCCTGACGAAATACCTGAGTTAGTCGCATTACTGGCACTCTGCCAGAATTAATCAAATCAGCAAGGATACTACCTGGTCCCACTGACGGTAACTGGTCAATATCTCCTACCAATAAAAGTTGTGCGCCGGCGGAAACTGCTTTGACTAAGGCGTATGCTAAAAATAAATCTAACATACTGGCTTCATCAACAATAATTGCTGTCTGAGGTAACGGATTATCGTTGTCAGATTTAAAACCCCTTGTCCTGGGGTCAAATTCCAATAAACGATGTATGGTTTTTGCTTCTAAACCAGTCATTTCCGCCAAACGTTGTGCTGCCCTTCCCGTTGGTGCAGCTAACGCAATGGATTTACCCATCGCCTTCCATAAACTAACTATGGTATGGGTAGTGAACGTTTTACCAACTCCTGGACCCCCTGTAAGAATCATGATCGGGGAATAAGCAGCCATTTCTACAGATTCCTGTTGCTGTTGGGAAAGTTCAATTTTTTGAGTTTGTGTAAATCTTTCTAGCCAAGCACGAACACGGGGAATGTCAGTAGTAACAGGCTGACTCAGACGTTGATTTATCAATTCTGCTAGATTTTGTTCAGTATGAAAATAAGTAGGCTTGTAGCAAAGTAATGTATCACCATCCTTTTCTCTGATTAACTCATCTTTCAACATCATGTCTGTGATAGTTTGAGTCATTGCCTGTTCTGTGGGCTGATGAGATTCAGTAGTCAGCAGTTTAATTACTGACTCAATTAGTTCTGGCTGTGGTAAGTAACAATGACCATCTTCGGCGGCTTCACTTAAAGCATGAACAAGTCCAGCACAATATCTAAACTGGGAATCAGCAGGAACTCCTAAATTACGGGCTATTTTGTCAGCAGTGAGAAACCCGATACCATAGATATCAGTCGCTAGTTGGTAGGGGTTGTTGGTGACAATAGCGATCGCTTTATCCCCATACTGTTTATAAATCTTGACTGCATAGATAGTAGAAACGCCATGTCCTTGCAAAAACACCATCACTTCTTTAATAGCTTTTTGGGTTTCCCAGGCGTTTTTTATCAACTTGATTCGTTTTTTGGCTATGCCATTCACTTCAATTAAACGGTCAATCTGATTTTCAATGATTTCTAGGGTTTCTACTCCAAAATGGGCAACAATCCTTTTTGCTGTCACTGGACCAACACCTTTAATTAATCCACTGCCCAAATACTTTTCAATACCCGTAAGTGTAGCTGGTTTGGTTTCTTTATAGTTGATAACTTGGAATTGGGGTCCATATTGGGGATGTTCACGCCAAAAACCCGTTAGTTGTAGTGTCTGCCCTGGCTGAATATTGGCAAAGCTGCCGACAATGGTTGTTAAATCTTTGATACTGGATCGAGTTAAGCGTGCCACTGTGTAGCCAGACTCACCCGAGTAAAAAGTGAGCCGTTCTACTACTCCCGTAATAGTTTCTTGGGGAACAGAAGCATTAATTTGTTGTGGAGCAGAGTTTGGTAAAGTGGACATTGTTCGCTCAATATATGCTAAGTGCAGCAGTGATAAAGTTTACTCATTGATTGTTAATTCATCCCATATTTGGTTAACTTTGGCGTTAATGGCATCCATTGTGATGGATTCACCTTCATTATTCAGACGTTGACAGGCTTCATAGAACAAAATCATTTGCTCGACCTGTGCGCCCTCTGTTCTACCTTGACGCTCGGCTATCCGTGACAAAATTGCTCTGATTTCCCTATCAAGTTTGTAATTAACACGGTCGGTTAATCGGTTTCTTCTTGGTCTTCCCACAATAGCTATTGTCATATTTACGCCTTTATTAAAGCAAAATACATCAGCTATTTTTTATTCTACAGTTTTTTATGTATTTTATCTGTACAAAAAACATAAAATTAGAGATAATAGTTATAACAAAGGCGATCGCAACTTCTTGGCGGGAGAGCGATCGCCTTATACCTCATATTCAAAGGTAATTTCATGATGACACAAATAGAGAAAACCAACGAAGACCAAAGTTACTGCACCCGTTCTAGCGATGGTGTTAGTGGCATGAGTGTAGTATCTTTATCTAAATTTTGCGGGGTAGAACAACATACTATTACCCAAATATTGAACCGTCTTAGGGATTCTGACCCCATCACGAATGAGCTTCAAAATTCTCTAAAACCCTTTGCTGGTAGTGACTGGAGACTCATCACGAATGACCCTTCTGGCAGGGTTTTCATTATTGACGAAGTTTGTCATACAGTCCTGGAATATTACGCACTGGAGGCAAGGAAGTATAAAGGCAAACAAATAGCAATTACTAATTATCGCATGATTGCCAAAGCTGGGTTAAGGGTCTTTATCTGGTCACAAACTGGGTATGCCCCCATTAATCCAAGCTCTCAGGGAATAATCAGCAAAGAAGATTTATCAAAAATGATCACCGCAGTCTTAGAAAAATCCCTGACTCCCATCACCCAACAACTCAGTGAGATTCAAGAGCAGTTGCAATTAGTCCCCGGTGTCAAACCTAAACGTCCCTGGACATTACCTGCATCTACACCAGCGGAACAAGTACCACCAGATTATGTACAGTTAGAAGACGGTTCTTGGCTTTCTCCTGAAGGTTATGAGTCAATTTTGCGACAAAGCAGACGTTCCCTGCCTTGGGACTTGCGACGACTTGATGATTTTAACTAACTATTTGGGCAGTTGTGGTGACTGCCTTATAATTTATTCTTGCAGGAAATTTTTATAGTACATAATAACTAAAAAATTCTTAGAGGAAACTCCTAAACAATAATCGCTACAAACCAAAAAGGGTAAATTGCACGCTAAGGCTGAAATGCAGATATAACAAGGGTTCCCAAACCATCTTGCAGGAAATTCCACATATCTCGACTTGGGTATTGCATTCAATAACAGTTAGCAAAGCGATCGCCCAATGACCCTGTAATTTTTATAGGAAAAGTTTATTCCAGATAAGGATATAGAATTTTGTTGTTTTTAAAGTTTTGGTGTTCTTTGTGTTTAACACTTTTATTGATGTTATTGTGCAGTAGTTACATTTATTTACACAGTATTAAAGATGAAAAAGTTAATAGTATTGCCGTTGGCAGCGATAGTGTTCTTATCAGCAATCAGTCCAGCATTTGCCCATTCTGGCAGAACTAATCGAGCAGGATGTCATCATGATTCCAGAACCGGTGGGTATCACTGTCATTAATTTATTATCATGTTAATTTCAGGGAGTTTCTGATTTTGGGAATCCCCTGATTTTGATTGTTTACAATGTTTTCATGACTCAATCAATTTATTCTCCTTTGTACCTGCAAATTTACCACCGCCAAGGCACTAGCTGGTCTTTTTATCCAGGCAAGGTGTTTTATAATGCTCATGAATTCCCCACAGATTTAGATTCAACTTTGCAAAGGAATGGATTAACCAAAGCCAAGGTATTGATTGAATTATTTAGAGTCACCGGTGGTAAAAACGGTTATTATATTGCAAATATTCGAGATAAACAATATTACTATTGTGGTTCTGATTGGGTAGATGTCAAAGCTAAGTTGCGTCAGTTGGGTATCGGTAGAGATGACCCCAATTAATTATTTTTCAAAAACTTCCGAATGGTTGACCCCATAAATCCCACATTTCTTTGTTGAAAGGCGATCGCCACCGTTGAATTAATGCCTGTTCCAAATCTTGACGTGCTTTCCTCTCAGTTGGGGCATCCCACCAAAAAGCAATATTCACTGCTGTTTTCATATCATAACGGTGATGTAACTCTTGGTAACTGGTAATATAATTTTTACAATCGTGTGTACCCTTCCATCTTTTATTACTGTGTTTTGTTTCACCAATGTATAACAATAATTCACTAGCAGAATCAATGATAAAATACAGGGCTGCTTGACCGTAATAATCCGGCATCCGATAAAACGCCATTGATTGTAATTGTAGTTTAAACGGATCAATAGTATCAGGTTTACAATATGATGGTGTTAACTCAAATAGCGATGTTTGTTGTGGTGGTTCACTGTTTCTAATACTTTTTTGATAGTTAAATACCCGTGATTTCCACTGTTGTAAAAATTCAGCATCCATCACTGGTTTTGTGGTTCTTAATGTTTTATATTCGGTGTTTCCAAATAAACTAAGTTGTTCCATTCTGCTACTGTCGAAATTTTCTTAGAGGAAAATCTAAAAACTAGGCTATTCACCCAAATAATCTACCACAGCTTCTAGGTCTAACATTGCCTGATTGAATCTATTTAACATTGCTTCTGCCACTTCTAGTTCAGCATTAGCATTAATTTTTGCTAGTTTTTCTCTCATCACATTGTCCAGGGCTTCTACCCACAATGCTAAATTGGTATGTTGGGCTGCTTTTAATAACCCCATATTGGTAAGCACTGCTAAATGAAAGCCAAGCTGATCTTGTCCACCGTAACCCATGTATCCGTTACTCAATTCTAGTTTTTGGGGCGTAAACTCTACATATTGGTCAAAAGTAATTCCACTGGGTTCTAATTTTGGTTGTGGTAATGGTGGTTGAGTCATAATTTATGCACCTAATAATTGTGATATTTGTAATATTCTGTTATTCCAATTCCCTAATTCCTGAGTAAATTGATTTTCGCTTTCTGTGTGACTCCAGGCTTCTGCATTAAACAACCAGCGTGTTAAAAATCTTCCTAAATTAGCCAACTCAAAAGCATGGTCAAATTCTATATCAGGGGCTATCCATTCTATAAAATACATTGTCTCTCTAATCAAAGCTTTGACCACTTCATTATTAGCAGAGTCTTGTGATAATGCTTGAATCTGTTTTAAGTGATTATTTAAATTATTTAACCTGATCGCAACATCATCCTTGATAAATGTGGCTTGTAAAGTAGTGAACTTAGTCATCCCAGGAACTCCATAATAATTGCAGCAACTTGTTTTCTAATTTTAGCGTCCTGAATTTCCATTGAACGGTTTTGTCTTGGACGTAGATTCACCATAGATTCATAAATTATTTGTTTGTTCTCTGGTCTAAAACTAGCTGCCCAGATATCCTGTTGTAGACTACCATCTTCTAATAGTGCTTGTTCACAGTAAAAGTGCATTTCACCACCACCAGCTAAAACCCGACGTTCAAGGTCTACGGCTACCTTTATATAAAACTTTAACTCTTGTAACATCTGTTCAATTTGCTCTGGTGTGGCACGACCACGAATAATCTCTATCAATTAAATTTACTCCTGTATCATTACCTTAATTTATTGAAGTTTTGGCATAAAAAATAGAATAGTTATAGCAGTTATTGAAATGGTAAAATTTCAGAATAATATCAAAAATAAGATGACATAAGAAAAGAGAAACTATCGCCAATATCATTAGAAATTCTTAAAGGATACTTGGCGAAAGAGAAAATCAACTTAGTCAGGAACGTATTCAATTAAGTCCAATGGGCTGATAGTTTCATCAATTTTAGATAATTCGTTGATACCCAGACAGATGAGTTCCCATCTGCTACCTCCAATTTCTGGCACAATCTCAGCTTTTCGTAGCGCAGATACTGCATTAGCACTGATACCCAAGTAGTTAGCCAGGTCTTTACCCTTGACTCGGTGTCTAGCCATAATCTCGTTCAATTTCCAGCGAATCAAAGTTTTAATCATAAACTCAACATCTTAACTTTACTATTTCCTGTCAGGTATAAATAATTAAAAGCTTGGCTTATAATTATTTGTAATTTTATTGTATTAATACAACCATTTTTTGTAAAAGTTAAGCTATAGCTTGTATAATATAGTTATGCAAAACAAAGGCGATCGCCTTCCGTCCAAAGATCGCGATCGCCTTTTAAAAACCAGACCTAACATTTGAGGTCAAGATTATGATGACACAAGATCAAGGTTTTAGGGTAGCTCTAGCTGATATCCAAGCAAATGCACAGCAAGAATTAGAGCAATACATTGATAAACAAGCTGATACCATTGCCCCATTTACGCTCAATTACAGCTTTGATTACAACCAATTTGCAGAAACCGCACTGCAAAACAAAGCCAAAACCACCCTAGCTAACTTTATCGGCTTTGTCCGTCAGACTTTTGATGGATTATTAGCTAGTGGTAAAGCGTTACAGGATTTGTACTACGAATGCCTTGCTTTTTGCCCAAACGGTAAACAAGTTTTTCACACTTGGCTTGAAAGTAACGATTTTGGCGCATCTCGCTATATTGCCTCCTCAGCCATGAAAATTTCCGCTTGGTTTGACCAACTACCAGAGCGAATCCAACGCTTGGTACGAGAAAAAGTCCAAAATTGGAGCGTTGCAGCCCTGAGCCAATTGACTAAAGTAGCTCATCACCTCGTTAAAGAACTTGTAGATTCTGGCAAGAAGACAGCAGCAGCGAAAACTGCAACCAGTGCCAAAAAAACTAATTCCACCGTTGTTGCTACTGCCAGTAACGAAAAAATAGATGCACCAGAGTTGGCTCCTGGTATGCGGATAGTTGTTGTGGTTAATGGAGATTGGAAGGGTTACAAAGGCATTATTACCGCTAAATGGGAGGCAAATGGCAATGAATCTTGGTGGGTGCTATTAGACCATGTGGTTGCCCAGGGGTCTTTCACCAAAACATTGTTTAAACCAGAACAAATTCAAGCGGAACAGCCAGCAAATCAGATTCGTGGTAGAAGCAGTTTGCAAGAGACTTTCACTGCACAACAGGTAGAACAAAAGATTGCTGAGGCTTTAGCAGAACGAGAAAGAGAACAAGCAGAAGCCGAACTGAGGAAATTTACTGAAATTCGTGATACTGCTCTTCAAGCTGCCGCAGTTGAGTTAAAAGCTGCTCAGGAACACTCGCAAAAAATGGCGCAAGACAAGGAGAAATTAATTGGGCAGTTAATTGAAAAAGACAGACAGTTAGCCAGAGTGCAGAATCTCTCTATTAAAAACCAGCAATTAGAACAACGGATAGCTCAATTAGAGAAAGCATTAGAACAAGCAGGTCAAAACAGTTGGCAGAACACATTTTCTAGACAAGCAGCAACGGTAGTTAATTCAGAGTTAGAAGCCACAATTGCGCCATTGATGTCAGAGGTCGAGCGATTAAATGAAGTGGTTTTAAGTAGAGAACAAGAAGTTGCACAACTCAAAGCTGTTAACCACAAGCAACAAGCTGAATTAACGAATATTGTCAATTTGATTACCAATACAAACGAAATAAATTTCAACCAAGCAGAGATTGTCGAGCAATTTGTACAATTAAAAACTTTGCTTCAGGAGATGAAAATCAATGAAGTTATCACTTAAGTAATATTCTCTGGATGTTGTATATAGCCATTAAAGTTAACAACCAGGAATAAGCTTTTGGCAATAGCGTTGATTAATCGCTATTTTACCTAACTCCGAAATTACTCCTAGTGGCACATCAACAGATTTAGCTGCTTCAGAAATAGTAACTTTATTAGTGCGTAACAAAGCTAAAAGTTGTCGGACTTTAGGAACAACAGGGTCATTGGTGGTGGCATAACCACGCTTAATGGCAGTTTTTAGCCCAGTTTCAATATCATCAACTGTAATTTGGCGATTTTCATCTATTAATAATTTTTGCTGTCCAGGAATTGCATTGGCAATTTGAATACCGACATACCCAGATTTTCCCCGCTGGGGAATAATATCAAAATTGTAGAGTCGCTTTTGTCCTCCTTCATCTACAGTTTGGACAAGTAAATTAGTGATAGCAGTAGTGGTAGCTTGAGGAAACTTCAGAGGTTTGATTACCCTCAAAAAAATGGTTGTAGCTTGTCCGCTTTTTAAATCTGTATCTGTGGTGTAGACCAGCCGTGAAGGATCTGCTACCAAAATATAAGCGATCGCTTCATCAGTTTGATTAAAGCTGATAGGTGTAGCACGTCCTGGAGTAACTTGAACCTGAATTCTCGTTTTTGCAGCTATATCTCTGTCAATGAAGCGATAGGCAGGAGTTTGTGCTTGAACAATAGGTGCTGTCACATCGAATATTAATGTGTTAGTGGCAATGACGTAAGCAAAAAATGGTTTCATACCAATTTTAGATTTTGGATTAAAAAATTTGATTTATACCAAATTGCTATCATCCTTCAATGTTCAATTTTCAAGAAATTATTGACAACAACTGAAACTTCAGTACCTTCTCTTAGAAATTGAATCTGAGGACGTTGCCGCAATTCTTGCACTGCTTGGTCAGACCGTCTCGACAGACGTTCGCTAACTGGACTGAAAAATCCTTCCAACGCAGCCGCCCAAATTTGCGGGTCAGCGGTGCTAGAAACAGTACTTTGATTAAAACTACCACCAGAAACAACAGTGCTAGATTGAGTCCCGGGTTGATTGACGATGCTACCTACTTTTCCCAAACTACTGAGTAATCCCACCAATAAATCTTGTTGAGCAATTTCTGACCCCACATCATTGAGCTTTTGAGCAATCAATGGGCGCTTGTTTCCACCCCGAATTAATAGCGTATTAGCTGGTATCGTTTCCTGTTTAACTGTACCTTGGGAATTAGGATAAACCAATGCGATCGCACTAGCAGACACTAAATTATTTCTTTTACCTACGGCTATAGTTTTAGCAACAACAACAGTACCAGCCGGAAGTGCCTCTGTACCATCTGTAGCTTTGAGAGATTCGGTTAACTCCACAGCAAAGCGGTCATTAGGATTATTACCACCCTCGTCCCATATCATTGGCATAATTACTTTACCCCGCACAGATGTACCCAGTGCTACATCCTTATTGCTGCCTACATTGGAATTGACTAAATCTACAGGAGTACGATTGAGGATACCCATCATACCTGGAGTTAATTCAGTTTGACTATCAACACTTTTAGAACCAACTAAAACTGTTTGCAGTTCAGTCTCTTGAAGAGGAGGTGTAGTGGGTTTTAAAGTTTTGAGAGGTTGATTACTTGCTGTTGATGCTATCGGTTTTTCCTGAGTTGACAGAGTTGAGTTACTAATTTGTGACTGTCCGAGACTAGCTAATTGGTTCCATTGCTGTAAAGGATCAACATCATTTTCAGCTTGTTGTACTGGTCGTTGAATTGTTCGTGGAACTGTATAACTCACAGGCGAATTTACAGAAGCTGGGGAAGAATACCGCGTCACTCTGGGTGCAGGTTCAGCAACTCTAACAGCACGCGGTGCAACAGTCTGCCGTACTGCACGAACTTGTGGTGATGGTTGTGGTTTAGCTGGTGATGCTGGACTGGGAGATATAGTAGGAACTGGTTTGACGTTGATTTGTTGTTGTTGGTCTTGAAACGCCAATCGGCTTTTGAGTTCAGCAGATTCATCTAAAACTGGTTCACTACGGGTACTACGGGTACTGCTGGGAGAAGGATCATTCGTTTTCGCCGCTTGTTTAGCAGGAGGTTTCGGTTGCAGAAGTCCAAACCAGAGCGTTGAACCAGAGGCAATAACCACTCCCACCAAAGTGACGACTGATACTAGGCGGACACCAGGTTTTTCTGCTAATGGTCGCTCTACTGCTGCTTCTTGATCTTGTTTCAAGCGATATTCTTGAGAGATAAGCACAGTTGCAGTAGGGTTATGGCCTGCCAGCTTTTGCTCCTCTTCAGGACTGATATTTTCCTCATCTACAGCGGTGTGGGTAGAACGATGATTACCATTATTAGTATGTGATTCTAAGGAATAATTAGCCGAATTTTCGTAGGAGTCAAATTCGTGGTTTTGATGGGAATTGTCCATGATTTTAGTTTTTTCCTTGATGAAGAGGTCAATTCAGGAGGCAGAAGGGAACCCACGTTTAAGTAATCACTTAACGTCGTTGCTGAGGATTGAACTCAACCATTCTGATAATTTGCAACCCAGACGAGCGCATTTCGTAAATTTTCTGCTCTACCAGTGGAGCATTTTTTCCTAATGGAGAATGGGGAATTTCCACTGCTTGGACGGTAAATGTGCGGTTGAAAGAAATACGCTCATCTCTGCCAGTAGTGCGGTCAACTAAAATGCGGGTAGCAACCATGTCTATTTCCCATTCCCCTAGTCGTACTGCTCTTGGTTCTGAAAGATAGGAAATAATAGTTGTACTGCGAAGCTGTCCTGTGAAAACCCCGGTTGGAACTAATTCAGCAATCTTCGGTAAAGAAGCTTGGGCGAATTTTGGTTCTAGCAGCAGGGAAGCAAACCAAGTATTAGTAGGGATACGCCCATTTTTACCAACTTGAATACCTTGATCCGATTGATTAGTACCAGTAAGTTTGTCGTCCCAGTTAAATGTTAGAATTGTCCAGTCATTAACTACCTTTTGAATAACTGCTGCATAGCGCCAGTTGCGCTCTTGCTCAGAAACGTAAATTGTTTCACCGTTTACCAACTGAGCAAAGGTTGTTTTACGTTCAGCAATTTTATTAATTTTGAAAGCAGTGAACAATGTTAATAATAGAATTAGCCCATTAAATGCTGTCAAGCATAAAAAACATAGGGCTAATAAATTTTTCGATTCTGGCAGCAGCGGCGCTTGAATTCGTTTGATTTCCATAGCTAGATTCAGTCAGATTGAATTTCTTATAGCTTGCATGGCGTAGCCATAGTGACCAAGTAATGAAAATACTGTTAATAATTGAACTCAACTCAATTATTGATGTTTTCAATTAAGGGAACTCCAGAAAATAAATTATCCAATTTTACTGTTTCAAAACGAATGTCCCTCCCCCTGCCTTAAACACGATTGGATATTTTTTTAGTTGGAAGTCCCTAATTAGAATCACCCCCTGCGGAGCAAAGCAACGCTAGTTGCTGTACCAATAGCACTACTAAAGATATCAACTAAGCCTTTGACGTTGGCAGAAATACCGTTATAAATCGCCATTCCTCCACCTCCCGCTATCAAGACTGCTAGAATTGGTGCAAAGATACTTAAGAAAAACATGAATGCGACATCAGATGCTAATGCTGCACCTGATTTGACCAAGACAACGGCTGTTAGACCTACTAAAATGTTGTATCCCAGTTGGACACCAAATAGAGAAATAAACCCAGTTAACCATGCCCAAATAGGACGACCTTGCAATGGTAAAAGTGATAAACCAACGGCAATAGGTGCAAATAAAGCAGTTAGTAATAATGCTGCTTCTAAAATGTTGACAAATCCCCATTGCAGGGCATAAAGAATTAAACGAATAATGGGAATAGCTGTATCTCGAAATACACTACCTGGGTCATTGACAAATTGAATAGTAGTACCAATTTGACCAGGCAATGTGCGATTCCAAAGGAATTGAGCAAAATCTTTAAGTGGTTGAAGTGGAGATTCGGCTTTCTCTTCAGCTGCGGTAATAATAGCTTCTGCTTGTTCTCGTTTTGAATCCCAGCATTCAATTAACTCTTCTCCAACTTGTCCCTGACATTCACTGTAAAGATTTTCTAATTGTTGTCTAGCAATACTGCTAATAGTAACATTAGTAATCGCAGCCTTGAATGTTAATTCACTAACTTGAATTTCCAGGATATTTTGTACTTGGCTATAAGCAAAGCCTCGGATAAAAAAAATAGTTTTAGCTAGGAAATTACCATTACCACCAAGAAACATCATAATTACCAGTGGCCAAACAAAGATAGCTGCTAATTCTGACCAAGATTGTTTTTCAATAATTTCTTTACCCGTCGTTAGTGCCACAAACAATATACTAGCGGCTCCCAAGGTGACACCTAAATCAACTAAGCCGTACCATAAAATAGATGAGGGGTCTAGGGTAACTTGCCAAACTAAATTCCAAGATTCAACGGTGGCACGAGATAGTTCTAAAGCACTGGAGACAATATCTAAAGCTTGAGATTCTCCGCCAGTAGCTGGAAGTGATTGAGCAATTAGGTATATCATATTAATTACCAGCTTTGAAAACTAAAAATGACGCAAACTTTTGGCAACAGTAAATGACAGTTTAGAAATTGAAATTCACTTTTCGTCACCCAAAGTTACACCACCAGGCATCATCAGTAACCCAGCTTGTTGAGTCATGGCATTACCAGCAGCTATACTTTTGCGTCGGTCAGCAGTGTTAATAGCTGCTAGTTCTTTAGCAGTTTGAGTAAACAAAGTATTGTTTAAGGCACGGTCAATTCTTGCTTGCTGTGCTTCTTGAAATATTCGTTCATTGATTTGACTATTGAGTGCTGTTTGTTGAGACAAGTTTTGTAAAATTTGCTGGGTAACATCCAAGCTTTGGGACTCTTCTCCTAAATTGACAATTGCTTGAGTGTCTTGTCGATTAGCTTCCTTAATTTGAGCCATTTGAGTTTGTGCTGTATCTCCTAAAGTTGCTTGATTAGCAATTTCAGTAACAACATTTCTAGTAGTATCCTTGCCGATATCCTGTCGAATACCGTAAGAACTTTGACCATTGGTTTTATTTTCCAAGATTTCCGATAATATAGAGCCAGGGCTTTTACTAGCTGAACCTCCCAAAATCTGATTCCACAATTTAGAAATATCGGGAATTTGGAATGCACCAATTGTCGAATTAATCAAATCGGTTATGGGATTGAACAAGTCTTGTTGGACAAAGTTTTTTACATCTCCTAGAAAATCATTAATTTGATTTTCAGTATTCTCTACAAAAATATTGCTACTGTTAACTTGATTGCTGTTTGCTGTATTGTGAGCTTGAGTATTAGCTAAAGCTGGTTTATTGATTGAGCTAATACTCAAAAATAACATCATGCTGATGAATTGAATCGAAAAGAATTTGAATTTCATAATCAAACTTCCTTCAGCTACAATTAAATTTCAAGGATGTGAATTAAAATCTTATTGCTTCATCTTCAAAACAACAGATTCACAACATTTATTTCTCATCGAGGACTTACGCACAAGTAGAGTGAAAACGTAAGAATTTAGGAGTCATCAGGGATTTATCACCACAATTCTCAAAGCCTTATAAAATATAGATTCTGCGTTTCACACTACATCAAAAAAATAATGTGTTAAAAATGCCGGAAACATATTTTGGGTAAGAATTATGGGGAATGCATTCGCGGGACTTGTGAGAAAAGCAGGTCAGAAGTAAAACGATAAGTTGCTGATTATGTAAGCTTACTTCTGGAGTATAAGTACCCAACGATCTCAATCCAAAGTTTAAAATTAGCAAGCTCAAGTTGTGGAGAGCGAAAATTTGAGGCAAGGAAGGAAAACGACTTTTTTAACTAGCAATTAAAGGTCGATTTTCAGCCTGTTCATCAGAGTTAGATTGAGAATGAAATTGATTAGGTTGCACAGTAGATACATCCTGTCCAATATGTTGAAAACCTTTATTTTCCTTTAAAGCTGAAATATACGCATTCGCAAAGGCTCTAAGTCCTAACAGTCTACTTTTAGGGGTATTTGGATACTGTGCCATTACCCGTGTTCTTGCTTCTCGTTCATCTTGGTTATTGGCAACACTGGCCAACATCATTTCCCCTGGGTAAAAGCGAGTCCGCCAAAATCTACCACCTGTTTCTACTAACCAACAGGAATAAAGGTCACTGATGCGTGGTAAAAATGCTTCCGTGGCATTTTGGCTAATGATATGAGCAGGATAACCCAGATAACGTTGAAAAGAAGCAACTCCAGTACTGGTAATGCGTCCAGTAATTCGATAAGTCATGTTTTGCATGATTTGAGCGCCTGTTGAACACTCGCAGATGGTGTCTGGGTCTTGAGATAGGAGCAGTACAGCAATACCTTCTTTACGTCCTGTAGCACAAGTTTCACCTATCACTTGAGCAAAACCATCTTTACGCAACAATACTGAAAGCTCATCACCAATAAACAAACTTTTGGGATGGGATAAAGCGTTACGGATGCAAGCAGTATGAGCATTAATCGCCATCAAGTAAGCATCCTGTTCGTTAGTTAATCCGCTCAGGGCAAAGAATTTAATCGCTGGTTCAGGAGAAAATGTACTCGGACGTGCGATCGCTTTTCCTAACCTCGACGCTAGTAATGCACTCACCTGATTTTGAATTTGGTTCAGTGCCTGTCGGTCAATTTCCTCAAAAGACCTCAAATTCAAACGTTCTCTAGTACAAAACTTGACAAAATCCGGCAACGTGGGGATTTCCTGCCATTCTGGCGATCGCCAACCCATCTCAAAAGCACGGTTATAGCGAGCAATCATATCTGCGTCTTTAAGAAACACATTCAAAGCCTTGACTAGCATTGCATCAACTCTTTGGGACAGGTGGGGATTTTCAACTTTACCCATAGAAATAGCTACCAAAGCCTTACGAATAAAGTCCTTCCAAGATTCCATCCGTCGTTCCCGTTCTGACTTGTCAAACCTACGTAAGTCCGGTGGTTCTAGCAAATTACTACTACCACTAGAAATGTCATAATATGCACCTTGCTCACCCAGTAATTCAATCGCTGTTTTAAAAGTGCTGTTACCACCGGCGGAAATATCCATACCAACTACGGGAATATTGTTCACTAAGGCTTCTTCTGCAAATCGCCAGCCTAAAACACTCTTGCCTGAACCAGAAGTACCTGTAATTAAAGCCCGTCCAATTTGTTGATGAAACAAATCTATGTAAATCGGTTTACCACCACGGCTAGTCAAAAACTCTACACCTTGCTGGTCAATATCTTTAGGAATGGTCAAAGGCATCAATCCCGCAATTGTCTGGGTATCAAGTGTTAATCGGCGCTCACTCAAATTGCCATCATGTAATAAGCGTTTGCAGGTGATAGGTAAAGTTTGTAACCATATTTCCCAAGCAATATTGCGTTCGCGCAGTACCTTGGCGGTTTCAAAACTGTTAGCCAGTAGATTGCAAGCATGAGTTAATTCCTCGGCACTATGACGATATACTAGAAAGACTGGCGCACAATGTAAGGCTTTTGTACCTTCATACAACCGCCGTTGTGCTTCAAAGGATTCTTCTTGTTTGATTTCTGCACCAATATCACGTCCCTGTCCTTTAGTTATCGCTACGGTGCGAGCGGCTTTAGATTGCTTTGCTTGACGGGCTAAATTGTCTTGAATCAAAAAGTCATTGCCACGACTGATTTCCACCCATGCTTCTGTATCATGGACATAACTGGAAGACAGTATTTTCCACACCCACTTGAGTTGTTCTTGGGTATTTGTCCAACCCAGTGGCGGGTCTGTCATGGTCATCACACCGCAGACTTTACCCTTGCCTATGAGATAAACTCGGTCATGATCTGAGCGATGTTCAGGACTTGCAGAGCGCCCTTGTGTACCTTCAATTAGTAAGGTGCAGATATGTTTGTCTGTGGTTACAGTTTCTGTGAGTTGTAGTCCTGTGTCGGTTTCTTCTAGGGTGATAACTTGGGGAATGGCAGGTGCAGCACCTTCGTTAAATCTGTTCCACAACCATTGCCATAAATCTGCTGCACTACAAGGTGTGACTTCTAAGCCTATTTTGGTATTTAGTAACACTTCCCATTGAATAAATCCCTGTTGAAAGCCTTGCAATAATAGCTTTTTAAAGAATGTTTCTTGGTATATGCGTTTATTGCCTGTAATTGATTCTACTACCCAAGTGCCAAGATTGCGGCATTTTTCAATCACAGCACCGACAAAATCTTTTTGCTGGGAATTACCTTGTTGATCACTTGTCCAGGTACAAAAGGCTATTTGCTGCCACTTTTGGCGTGTACCCGCGTTTTTTAATTCTTCTACTCGCAGTTGTTCGTTACGGATTAAAACAGAAATGGGCTTGAGATGACAATCATTTGCCAAAGCATTAAGTTGGGTTTGGCGTTGGGTATCATCACTGTAGCAGCCTGTACAAAAAGTGATGCGTTCTCCAATTGGTAAGTCTTTCATTCCCTCTGCAATGGCATGAGCAAATTCACTAACTTCACTTTCATGTAAGATGTTGTGCAGTCCAGCAATGTGAAAACCAAATACTAGTTGATATTGCGATTTTCCTTGTTCTAATAATAGGGCGGCAACTTGTCGTTCATCCTTTTTGATTTCTGCAATACAGCAGATATTGACTTCATTTTGGAAGGGCATAAATCTACTTTTACCTCCATATTGATTTGGTACAATTAGGGGTTTAAATCTGATGTTTATTTGTGAGTCACCGTAGCGACGACGTACCCAAGGAGGACGGTTTTCTGGTAATGGGGAAATGTAAATATTGTTGCAGTTATACCATTCATTTCCGGGTGGTTTACGCCATCTATCTAGAAATTGATGGGGCTGGTTGCCGGTTAAAATCCACCAACTGACAATGAGCCAGAATGATGTGGCGAAAAACCAACCCATTCCTAAGCTGAGTAACCCATTAGTAATGATATAAGCAACTATGATGATGGCAATCCAAGGGACAAGTTGCTCTGCTGGTATTGGACCAATGCTGGCTTGTTTACCTAAAATCTGATTAACTTTGATAAATTCGTTACGTGGATTATTTTCCATAACTGATGATAATTTTCAATTAACACAGATACAGGTTTCAGGAGGCAGGAGGACGAAGGCAGTTTTGCTGGAGGAACCCACCCTTAAAAGAATGGGATTGAGGTAAGGACACTTTATACCTGGCGCTACGCGTCTCGGTATAATTCCTTTTTAAAACTGGGCTTTAGACCCAGAAAAGACAGTTTTTATTGATACTTCCACCTCCTGCCCCCTGCCCTGAGCAAAGCCGAAGGGCTGCCTCCTAACTCCTGCCTTTTTACTTTTAAAATTAGCTGCTGTACCTTAAACACCTCCTCCTGTACCATTGCCAATAAATATAAAAGTGATTACATCTATGGCAATGACAATTGCAAAAGCTAAACCAACTTGAGTCACAATTGGCCGCCAATCATTACCTTGTTGTGCTTGGTTATAGGCAAATAAAGAAGCAGCAGCAACCAGCAGTAAGAATGCACCTCTAATTAGGTTAAATGTTAAACCAACAACGTTGGCATCCAATGTGTTAGTACCACCTCCTGCTTGTGAACTTTGTTGGGCTAAAGTGACAAAAAACTGTTCTAATCCACTTAAAAAAATGGCATGGGCTGGAGTTGCAAAAGTGTCGAGTACAGCGGTGACAGCGATAATGGCAGTAACGAGATGCCAAAAGCGAATTTTTCTGCCTAAATAATGTTCTAAAATTGGTACTGTGCGGATTACGTACTCCATACTCAAGAAAATAATGCTGGCACATCCCAAAATAGTCATAAATATGGGTTTAGTCGCCAACAAATAAATTCCCATCGCCAGAGCTATGACAATAAAAATTAAGTCGGTGCGGTTAATTTTCTGGTTTTTCCAGTTGGTGGCAACTTTGGCAGATGGCAGCAGTTTAAACTGAGAATTGGGAGATTTTGGGTGATTCATCTTTCTTTTCTCGGTAAAATTTAACTGATTCAACAATTCTTTTACGCTCAGAATAAAAACTTGTCTTTTGAGACTCGAAGCGCAAGAAATAATGCGCCCTTGTTTCAAACTCCTACATTCATGTATGGAATTTTCTCCTCCGCCCCCTGCACCTTGCCCCTTGTCCTCTGCTTTGACGGATGTATTCTGCTGAACTAAATTTGCATTTCTGATTTGTTAGCTTTGGTTTTACTTTTGTTTTTCTGTTGTTTGGCGGTATCTTGATCAGCTTGTTGAGAACGAGTTGATTGCTGATTGTCTAGTAATGCTTCCATTTCTCGGAGAGGGATACTGCATTGCCTAATTTCAGGGGGTTCTCCTGGTACTAAAACAGCATCAAGCACTAGTTCATTGTGACGATTGGGGTTAAATCCTTGCAGTAGCTGTGTCTGTTTTTCATTAGGCAGTTGCACCACTTCAAAGTCGTACTTGGCTTTACCTTTTTCAGCCCAGGTAAATATTGGTTTATCATCACCGTTAAATTTGTGGGGCAGTTGTGCTTGAAACTTTTGAATTAATGCCTGGGTGGTAGCTTTAAGAGCGTATTCTTCTTTTGACTGTGGCAGTTTGCAGATACCAATTTTTTCATCAGCCGTGAGATTATCTTGGGCTATCGCCCATTGTCCCTGAGTGCAAGTACCCGCGAAAAGTGTTTCCCCTTGGGTATTTTCTAAAGCAATGGCTACGTCCGCAGATATCCCGGTTTGCTCGGTTTGTTTACCCTGTTGTTTCACTGTTAAAGTTTTGTTACTGGAAATGGCAATATTTTCAGGAGTTTGGTCAAATAACTCACTGGCAACATTAGCAAATCCAACTAAAGCATTAGCACAAGCAATTTGTTGTTGTTGGGCTTGGCGTTTTGTCAGATGTCCTAAAACATCATTTTCTGGTTGGTTAGTAGAGTTAGATTGGATAGTTTCTTCTGTAGTTTCTGATGCAATTACAGAACTGTTTTGTTGTGCTGATATCTGCTTTTCTAAGCGACTAACTACCTTTTCTAAACGGTCAAGTCGCTTGGAGATAATTTGCAAGTAATCTTCAATTTGCTGGAGTTGTTCTGTAATGCTGGCATCTTGATCTAACTCAAAAGGTGGCGACTGATTATTGGGATCTAATTGAGAACTCAATTTGTCTACTTTAGAGCCGATTTTCATGGCCGCTACAGCCACTGGATTATCTGCTGTGGATGCTTCAGATACAACTTGAGAATTTGGGGAATTTAAAGAAGTCCGAGAATTTGGAGAAATTTGAAAATTTGAAGAATTTGGTGAATTTATAGAGTCTTGAAATTCAGATAAATCAGGTTTTATTTCCTGTAAGCGACTGGTGAGGTTATCTACTCGGTCATTCTGTTTTTGTAGTTGTTTGAGAATGCGTTCTAGCCGCTTTTCATCAGCTTCGGCTGCTAGTTGTTCTAAAACTCCTTGTCCAACAGCAATTCCCAAAGTTGCTAATTGTCCTGCTAATCCTCCCAAATTTACCCCGTTTACTTCTCGTCCATTGGTGGCTGCTGTGGCACTTAAACGGGAAGCTTCGTCTAGTGGTTCTTGGGATTTGGATTTTTTGGTAGCAGTTTTATTAGTTGGGATTTTATCTTGAGTTTTAGTTGGTGTTTTCGGCTGGGACTTACTTTGGGGTTTAGTTACAGTTTTGGCTTGAGGTTTAGTTGAGGCTACACTAACACGACTAACAGGTAATTCGTCTTCTTCATCTAAGTCGTCTGGGTCATCTAGTTCATTGTTGAAATCGTCGTTTAACAGGTCGTCTAGTTCGTCTTCAATATCATCTATTTCTTCGTTTTCCTCATCTAAATCGAGTAGGTCATCTTTTAATTCATCATCTAAATCATCAAGTTCTGTTTCTGCAAAACCGCAAATTTCCGCAATGTTAGAAGGGGTAAAGTAGTTTTCGTCTTTGTTGGTAATTCCTTCCAGGTTTTTAATTAGGTATTTACCACTGGTTCTGTGTCCAGGGTCACTGGTGAGGTAGAAGCGATAGCCTCTAATTTCGTCATCATCGTCACCTCCTACGCAAAGTTCTACGGTTATGGGGGCTTTACCTGATTCTTGGCTGTAATTTTCTACACAGGCTTTAAAGTCTTCGTGAGATTGAATAGAATCGTTCTGAATTGACTCAGAAATGGCTTTATCGAGTGTGTTTTCTATATGGCGGAGTTTACGGCGGTCTGTCAGGTTTTCCCAGGTGCGATTTTGAGAGCTTTGTTGTCGCTTCGGTTTTGTCAGCGTTTTTGTAGCCATTTTGTACTCAACTCTGATTGCCTTAGCACTTAAGCTAACAGGACTTTGTATAAGATGTCCTAGTCCTATTGGCTATTTATTTTTTGTCCATCTGGCTAATTTTGATAGTTGCTAGTTCAGCGACAGACTACCATCACACAGAGTCAATGCTCCCGTTGTAGCCTTTAGAGAATGGTATCGCTAGGCTGATCAAAAGAATCGCTTTTTGAACATTTAATTGCAATTGCTTTATCAGGAAATCCGCCAATCGAAATGGCCGAAGAACTCAAAGATTTATTTGTGCAAATCAACAGCTTTTAAAAAATAAAGATTAGCCGCTTTCCATTCCTATTTGCTAAAATAGCAACCATCACAACACTAATTAATAACGATGATTTGGAAATTTTTATTAGTTTTTATTAGTAAATAAGATGCGTTTGCCCAGGGCATACTAAGGAGTTGGTGGAGTATATCCAGCAATTTGGCGAGGTGCGAAAAACTGAAATTTAGTAGATTTTATAAGGCTTTGAGAATTTTCGTGAGAGATCCAGCTTAGACGTTAATATACTCCATCATCCCATACTGTATTGCACTCAAGCGGGAGCCGCTATAGTTGACTCTCGAAGCGGCTATAAACAATTCGGGTAGGATACCAGGAAGAAAACCAGTATGAATCTTGCATAACTTTGTAAGAATTACTGGTGTCTGTCAATTCAAACTGAACTAAGGCCAAATTATTGACTCCCACCACTTCTCGTCCATCTTGAAACCAAGGAGATTTCCAGAACATTAGCTGCTGTAACCATCGCCTTCTATCGTTTTTGGCTGTTTGTCGAGAAGTCCTGAGCCATGACACATTAGTGCCAAAGTTAGGAGTCTGAAAGTTTTGTCGAGGAATCCATTCCATTTCACAATTCCAATCTGGTTTCTTTTGCGGATGCTGGGATTGTCTAGCTCTTTGTTCTACCATATCCGGTGGATTGAGCCATCCTATCCAATGTCGTACCTTTTCGGGCAAGAGGCAGTGTTTCAGTCGTGTATGCAGTATACGAGTAATAGGCTCTTCGTTCTTTATTGCACTAGAAGTTAACTGCACTAAAACTGATGGGTTGGCAAAATCTGGAGAAGTACTTACAAAAGATAAACGAATAACTGAACTGTAGTGAATATCTCCAGATAAGATCACGAATTTTGGGCGTTGTGCAAATAAAGTTGTGAGCAATTTCGCCAATGCTTGGGAGTTAACATTCCAGGAATCTCCCACATCTGCTGCAAACACTTTGTCACGTTGCAATTGCCAATGGTGAATCCTATCAATTATTTTCAAACTAAACACATTTGTCGGTGCAATCACCATTGTGGCTTGAATCCCAGAAGTTTGTTGTAGAGGTAGGGAGAGTTGGCGCTCAAAGGTTTGTGGACATAACAGCATTGCTGGTGCTGTCGGTTTTTGTTCAGTAGGGTAGCCCCGCCATGTACGTGTATCTAAAACTATTACTTCATGGCAATTGCTACGTACTGTATAGTGCCAAGTAAGTGCCTCTGGATGTCGATCTAGGACTAAGACTGAACCGTCCAAAGTAAACTCAGGTAAGCCAGTGTGGGGGTTATTGGCTGGCATTCCTACATAACGAGCGATCGTCTCATAGGCCGCAGTATCTGTTCCTTGGGAAGCAGATCAGTCATGGGCTGCCATTAATAGTTTTTCACCAGATTGATTGGCTTCAAATTGCCAGGGTGTATTGCCCCATGCTTGAGAAACTGTATAAGCTAACAGCGCGTTTTGTACAACTCGTTGACCCAAGGGTTGCCCCAGTACCCGCAAACACCAAGCTTGGTTGAGGTTCCAGTCATCACTGACATCATGGTCATCAAAGATACTGTACATGGGAATATTGGCCAGGGCGCGGCGGACTTTCCAAAGAGTGTGGATAAATTGCCGCAGATTTTGAATTTGCTGATCCCACTGCTGAGTGGCTTTGCGAGTTTTCATCTTTTCCCGTCCCTGAGGAAAAGTATTTGGCCAGCACACTGGAGACCAAATCAATAAAAAAGATGCATAATATTCACCCAAGCTAAGAAGATGACTAGCGACCTTAGCGCGTTTATTGTCTAATCCTGCGGTGAAGCCAGCTTGGTGAGTTACCACATCAGCCCGATGTCCAGGAGGTAGTTGCTTTGGTGTGTAATGAGCAGCATCCCCAGGCTTTTTTTGAGTGGCTGGTAGCCGTTCTTCCCAACCCAATAACGCGTCACCAAGCATACTGGAAACCCACAATAGTGGTTCAGATACATCATCTCCATAAATTTGGTCGCCAGTCAAAAACAGTTGATGGGGGCGTTGTCTAGGCTGGTTAGCAGTTTCCTCAATTAGGCAATCTAGAATGGGTAGTGTATCAAACCCATGCCCGTGGGGTTTGCGACAGGAACCATGCACAATTCGCAAATCTTGCAGATTACTGGGTGGTAGGACAAACGTTGGTTTTTGGTGGGCAAAATAACTGATGTTAATGCGAGGAAAGCGGTTGGAACATAAGACTTGCTGCAAAGTTTGCTGAGTTTGGTCAGTCTGGTCAATGAATTGGAGATCGTAAGCGTAGATGCGATCGCTTCTAAGGCGGTACATATTTAAAGAACGAGCTGTTACGGCAACAATATGCAGCGATTTGCCAAGGGCAATGGTAGAACGTCTTCCCTGGAATAGAGAATTTCCTAACACTGTACCGTTATTTGTGGTGTCGTAAATCTTGAGTTCTACCTGATAAGCCTGTTTGAGCGCAATCCAGACCGTAACTGATTCAGGTTCTGTATGTCGTAAGAGTGGCCCTGCCAAAATTAGCGGCATATCGTGTAAATACTCGTCCTGAGATTGATAGTTCATTCCCAACTGCACAAACTGTTAAATAAATAAAAGTATAAGTAAGTCGGCGGGGAAATTTATAACTATGTAACGGAAAGTTAACAAGATTGTAATCGTTAAATTTAATACGTTTTGTACGGGAGCAACGCGATTTTGTGAGTTGGGTGCAATCACTATTTTATACATTGAAAAAATAGTAAATTAAATAACTAAATCAAAGA
Organism: Anabaena sp. WFMT; assembly: GCF_051781005.1. Classification (NCBI taxonomy): domain Bacteria; kingdom Bacillati; phylum Cyanobacteriota; class Cyanophyceae; order Nostocales; family Nostocaceae; genus Anabaena; species Anabaena sp. WFMT. The sequence goes on from NZ_JBPWOA010000057.1 coordinate 103,418, forward strand.
GTATTTTTACTATAAATTATCCTTTGGATACATTCCAAAAAGATATGATAGGCAATATTTTGATTCTTATCTAAATAAACATCCTGCCCCAAATTTAGAATTTTTTAACTTTATCAGTTCAATTCTATATTCTGACTTTGACTCTGGTTTCTATTATTTGATATTTTCTGTTTATTATTTAATGATGCCTCGGTTGAGTATAGCGTCTTCCCAGAGGATATATTTGCTGATAATCGCTCCCTCTCTAAAATCATCTCCTCTAACTCACTTGCTGCTGCTTCTGAAAGCGGAAATATCTCCTCACCCGTGTGAATATTCCCTCTACAAATCGTTCGCTTATTCTCATTCCGTACAATAAAATCACCACTACGCTGAACATAAGCCGTCCACTGTCCACCAATTTTAAATTGCTCAATTTCCTGACTTTCAGATTGATTAGCTTGTCGCTGTTCATAAGTAATACCAATTGCTTCTACCAAATTATCAAACATTTCCTGCCGCCAAAATTCCCGGTGAATAGTTCGCAATTCCCCAGCATTATCTAACTTTGGTTCTGATTCTGGTAATATCACATCTGGCAATTGTATAGAATCAGCATTCACTTTGAGGATAATACTAGAACCTTCTGGTTTTAACGTAGCTGTAAATGTAGTTCCCACAGGCAACTTTGGACTATCAGGTGCAAAAGTTCCTAAATTCTGACCATCAATTTGTAATATTGATGTCCCGTTATAACGATAAAAATCTGGGTGTGATGCAGGTAATTCAAAAACTCCTACTTCTAGAGTCACACTCCGCTTTCTCCATTGCTGACTAGCAAAATTTTCATCAGCAAAATCATTGTATTTAATCCCCAACACTTTCATTTCTCCAAACTGAAAATCCTGAAGCTGTTGACATACTTCCTCTGTAAATAAATTATATGCCAAAGCCCCCACACCCGCATCCTGACGTGATATTGCCCAACTATGATCTGCGGGAGGAATAATTCGCAAATCTTTGGGGATATTCAATTCATCTAAATCGTGAATATTGTCACCAAATTTAGCTGCTAATTTTTCCGCTACTTTAGATGATAAATCTTTGAAAGCAAATTCAATTACAGGTAATTGCGGATGAATAGTGGCATCAAATTCAATTTTCTTTTGTTCTAAAGATTCCTTCCATTTAATCGCATCTTTCCCAAACGGAACAGTCAAAACATAAGTATCTTGTGGTAATGCTGCACTAGGCATTTCATAATTATGCTCAAACGAAAACGTAATTTCCATTTGTGCTGCCAACTGTAAACAGTCCTTACGATGTCGGTCTAATTCTGGACGGGTATGTTGGGTGTGCCACAGTGCTGCTGCACCCTCAAATCTATCCTCTGAAGTGGTGAATAATTCATCAATTTCGGCTCGATAACTATCGTAAAGTTTGCCCAATTCTTCATTAAATGCTTCCCTATCATCTCCCACCCGTTCTTTAATTTCATCTCTCGATTGTTGAAACCTAGTTTTTAATTCTTCTGCCCATTCTAAGGCATCTACAGATAAGGTTTCTTTGGGAAACAAATAACGAAATTCATGTCTATCTCTACTGCGAATCCGTGTTGGTTCCCACAAGGGATTTACTACTTCTCTAGCAATAACATTTATTGCACCTGGGGCATCTGCTGGCATGGCAAAGGAACGATAAAGCCGGTCATCTTTTTTAAAATCAAAAAAGTAACTGGGATGGGACTCTGACCATTTTTTGGACTCTGCTAATAAGTTCACACCATCAATTTCTTTGATGTCCTCCAATCTTTCGGCACTTTTGGGTGAATCTACTTCTACTTGTAGTGCTTGAAAAAGACGATTTAGCAGCTTCCTTTGTCGTCTGACAAATCGTTCCGTATTTTCACCTTCACGCGGCATTGAGGACTGTACACGCCCAATGTTTGTCGCTACTAGACCTACTTTATTTTGACTGCTGGCAGCGGCAATTTGTGATAAATCACGGTATTTTAAATTGCCTTCTTCATCTGTAATTTCCGTATATGCCAATTTAGGACGTTGTTTAACTGGTTTAAAATGTCCTGGTTCACCTGCACGGAGTGTTTCTTTGGCAATATTGGGCAGTTTATTAGCAGAACTAACCATTAATTGGTCGCCGTCAAAATCAGCTTGGTGATATTCCTCAGCGTCTTTGGGGTGAATCCAAACTACGTTGCGAGTTTTCTTTAATTCTGGATCATGGACGTTATTGTAAAGACGAATATTGTCTGAGTTGACAATAGGGTAACGGGTAAGAATCACATCTCCTTCTGGTAGATGGGGGACACAAATTGTCCCTCGTGGTAAAGTGTCGCATGGCATGGCCATACCCGAATTATGACTGTATCCACTTTTAATGGCTAAATCACGCCATTGATTGGCTATATAATCAGTAGCAAATTTGCGAAATTTGGGTGTTTCAATTAATTGACCATATTTATCGCTGCGGAGTAGGGAAATCCAGCGAGATTCCTGTACTTGATTGTTAGTATTATCATCTATTCCATTAACAGTTTCTTCTGTTTGTTCTTGTTGTGATTGTTGTTTATCATATTGTTGAATGATGTATTTTGCCAACGTCAAGGGATTACTTTGTAACTGTGCCAATTCCTGAGCTTTTTTCTCAGTTGGTTGACTTAAATCTTGTTGAACTGCTGCTTCTGAGTACCAAATGGTAAACTGCCAACTATTATCGTAACTGGTGGCTTTAGCATTACCTCGATTACCTATTACTGCTTGGGGAAGTTGATATTCACCACAAGGGATTAAATCTTGAAGTTGAGATTTTTTGATGCCTTTAATCGAGGAACGATCCATGACAATATCGTAACCTTCAGCATCTGTTAATTTGGCATCTGGTAAAAAAGTTCCTTTGGCTAAAAAACTGGTTTTTGGAGATTGTGTGGTTAAAAAGCTGGTTTTTGGAGATTGCGAGTTATCAGTTTCAGCCCAACATTTCATCCATGCAAATCGAAATTGCAATGGACAGTTGCTTTCTCCTCCGAGTTGTTTGGCTAGTCGCGGTGAAATCTTGCCGTGACAGTCTCCGGTTTTGTAATCTGCATATTGTGGGTCTGTAAAGTCTACGATTTTGACTCGTAAGTTTGTAAATGTTTCTGTGCCTTTATAGCAATTACTAACTAATAATGAACCATAACGACAAGCGGTATCTGGTTCTGTGGCAAATAACCGTTTAATTTTTTTCCGCAGTGTATCATCAGCGAAGTAATAATTATCGCCTGAACTAAAGGCTAATTTACGTTGAATGCCATCTGTAAATGTTCTGGTTTTGAGATGATTTGCGTCTGGATTTTTACTGTCAATTTTTACCAGGAGGAGAGATGGCAATTCTGATGGCTCGAATATTTGTGCTAATAGAGAATTTTTGATGATTTCTGGTTCAGATAGATATCTGCCCTTGCCGTTGTTGTACGACCCATCAAAGATAGGTATACTCAGTCCTGAATTTTCTATAATTCTTGTAGTTAAATCCATTGCCAGTAATCTATTAGATAGCGGATCTAGCAAGCAGAAGATTCTAATATTTATCCTGGCATGGAATTACACTCAGCAAAATCATCCAAGTGGATATTTTACTCTTGGCGCGGTAACTAAGGGTGAACTTCAGATACAATCAAACTACGCAACTCGACTCACTCGCAATTCATGAGGCAGCACTTTTGGCGGGTTTCCCGACTTGTAGCGACTGCCGTCTCAACACTGACCTGAGTACAGGTACAGTGTGAGCCTTCTTGCTGTTTCAGGTAAATATAGCGAAAATGAAGCCGCACCAAGACATAACAGTTACAAATCAAAATCCAGTGTGAATGTTTCGCCATCAGCATCTTTGGGATTTTCCGGTGGTGATGGAGTTGAAAGGGGCTGGTCTTGTGGGCTTTGGTTGGTGGCAATCGGGTTGAAAGTCGGGGTATGTGTAACTTGTGTAACCAGTTGTTGCATAGGGAATGCACCCTTTTTGAAAGCAAAATAGCAATCAATGATAAAGTAAAGCGTCTCTAAGTAACTTTTATCTAGTTGCTGTGATTCAGCAAATATGCGTTCTCGGTAGCTATCTTTAATCCGAACTTTTTCCGGGGTCATTGGCTTTGTTCCTATTCAAATTGGTTGATTCAAAATTCGCGCTTCATTTCAAGCTCAAGCCAGGGGCGGGCTTTTCAGCAGGACTACAGATTCTTGTTGATCATGGCTTTTGCCATCTCTAGCAATCCATAGGCATTAGCTTCTACGGGATTGTCCAGAATTTTGAACCCGTTCTTCTCCAATAGCTTCTTAAATCCAGGTAACAAGCAGCCTCCACCAATTGCCCAAATTTCATCCCCCTGGTGCTTGGCATCTAGTGTCAGGCTTACGGGTTTCTTTAAGAATTTTTCATACCAATCTTTCAAACAACTGGTGTAGATATCTTTGATGTCAATGTCACGACTGTATCTGGTATGTCCCTTTTCCAAACAAAATCGAATTTGGGAGGCGTTGCCGATTTTTCCCCCGTTGAGATGTTTCATTTTTTCGGCAATATCTTCGATGAGAACTTCGACACCTGCGGGGTAGGGGGTATGAACTTCTCGCTTTCCCTGGTTGTAACGAGAATAGAGTGTGGTTCCATTCCCAAAATCTAGGACGGTGAGCTTGGGTGGAAGTTGATGCCCAAACAATGCACCCATTCCTTCTGGCACGACTTTGATTATTTCTAGGGTGACATCTGATTTTTTGCCTGCCAGGATTGGTTGATATTCTCCGTTGAGTGCTTGTTTTAAATTTTCTGCTAGTCCTATGTCATGTAAGCTGACTACTAATTTTAAATGCCAAGCTTTACGATGTGGCAGATGTGCTAATCCACCAAATAACATCAACAGTGCATTTTTAATTTTGTTTTCGTTGTGGTCTGTGTTGCGGTCAAAATGATAACCTGTACGAAAGGCAGATTCTCCCACGGTGTAAGCAGCACCATCGAAGACGATTCTTCCTGGTACATCTTCCATCTCGGCTGTGGAAATATAGCTGGGGATACGAACGACTTCAAATCCATCGACGAAAAGTTTCAAGCTGCCGTAACCGTTATCGAATCCTGCTGGAAAAATTTTTTGTAAGGCGTGAATGTTGGGCATGGGGGTCAAGTGGGATATAAAAAATGGGTGGTAAAAAGATACCCTGAGTATCACCTATATATACCCTATACAGGTGCTAAAATCTCAATTATTTTCTGATTTCTTGTTAGGGTATATATATAACCTATATAGCTCCTACATATACCTCAAATTAATTTTATTCAGCAAAAGATACCCTGAGTATCACCTATATATACCCTATGTAGGTGATATTTAAGGGCTAAAGGGAATAACCATAATTCTCAAATTTCTCATTGGGGTATACATAGCCCCTATAAAACCCCTTTATATACCCTAACTGAATTTTAGTTAGTAATTTTATGAGCATATAATAAGTAGGTTTTGCTGAAAGAAAGCAAAAGCGTTGATAGAAAGTACAGGGTTTTATAAGCAAACAAGTGCAAGATTATTGACAATATATGTTTAAAACCCTTGCATTTTCACCAAAAATAAACGCATAAATTCGAGGATTAATTGTCCAACCCTTCTATTCCTTCTTCCTTTCCTTGTCCTGTCGGAGACGCTGCACGAACGGAACGTCTTCGACGAACGTGTCCTATCCCTATGGCTCCTACATCGCCACGCAAGCTATCGGGACGCTCCGCGAACCTGATTCATTATGTGACTTTAAGAAGATTTTGGACAAGTTGTAAGCTGAAATACTTATCACTTCGTTAAGACATTAATCAAGCGATCATAAGTTTGGAAAAAGAAAATGGACACAGATCCGCTTTAATACTAGTCTTGGGCGACTTTTCCCTTGAACCGGATTCCTCACAAGCGTTGCTATCGCTATTACCAAAACCGTTATATTGCATATAGGCATAGGGTTTGAGCAGTTGAGTTTTCCTTTGTACTATTTATTTTTTGGACGTTTTTAGAAGGAGAAGTTGGACATCCATTTTTGGAAGGTAAAGTTGGACAACCTATCCAAAATCTTCTTTAAGTCACAGCAAAGATGGACTCTACCACCCAATCACATAAATTATGGAAGTGCGATCGCTGATTATTAACAATACCTTTTCATTCCCCAGGAAAGAGCGCAGGCTCAAAGAAATTCTGCATCCTTGAGACACTCTTGGACTGCCTTTTAGGTTAAAGAGGAATTGATATCAATAGCAATCACTGTAGCGAAAGAATTGATTACTGATTCAGGTACACAAATTGTTAATTCCCCCAGGGGGTCGGAATTGAAGAGGGAATCCATAATTGCACAACGACTTGTATAGGTAAGTGCTGTACCGTCAGCAAGAACAGATACTGATTTCACTCGTTTGATTGGCACACCTCTAACCGATATTGTTTCGTAAGGTTTCATTAATAGGTGTAGATAAATGCGATGCCCTTTGGGCGGCTCCTTTGGAGCATCGCCTTCGGCACGCGAAGCGCGAACGCCCTTACAGGTAGAAGGACCATAAAATTGCCAAGGTTCTAATCCTGGTGTTGTATCGAGTATACTTTCAGAATGCTGAGACATCCATTTAGCTATATCTTCTAGACGCTCTAACTGCTCAGGTGGAATTTGCCCATTGCCCATTGGACTAATATTCAGTAAAAGTTTACCGCCTTTAGCTGCCACTTCGCACAATGTATGAATCAGTTGCCGAGAGGATTTGAAGTGATGATCATCTGGGTTATATCCCCAACTTTCATTAATAGTCAGACAGGTTTCCCAAAGATGATCCGGAGGTTGGGAGGGAATAAATTGCTCAGGAGTTGCAAAGTCTCCACAATTTGGTAAGCGGTCATTAATGAGAATATCGGGTTGTAAATCACGAATCATTTTTGCCAATTTTTCAGCTTGCCATTGCTCTGGAGTCCTTTCCCAACTTCCATCCAACCAGAAGATGTCAATTTGACCGTAGTTGGTCAATAATTCTCGGATTTGATGAAACATAAACTCAATATATCGCTCCCACTGGTGCTGTGTGGGTTGAGGCAATTGCTCAAACCGATAAGGTTTATCAGCTTCTGTAAAAGCCGGATAATCAGGATGATGCCAGTCTGAAAGTGAAAAATAAAGCCCAACTCGTAATCCTACGGAGCGCATAGCTTCAATATATTCACGAACAATGTCTTTTTTATAAGGTGCAGATGCAATAGAAAAATCTGATTCTTGGCTATGGAATAGAGCAAAACCATCATGATGTTTAGTAGTGAATACGACATACTCTACTCCTAAATTTTTGGCTAAATATGCCCATTCTTGAGGATTGTAATCTTGCGGATTGAAAGTATCGACTGTACGGTAATATTCTTCAACGGGAATATTTTTGCAGAAAGGAAGACTGAATACACCTCCAACCATAGGCCAAGATAATTCACGTCCCTGTTGGGAACTATGACCCCAATGAATAAACATCCCCAGTCGTGCCGTATCAAACCATGTACTCATGATGAAATTTAAATTAGTTTTCTACATTGAACGGTAGTCAGCAAATTTGACATAACCAGGTGAACTTGCCAAACTGCACGAGTCGCTTATATCTCAGATATAAAGACACGCTCCCTTTAGATGTAGCAACCTGCAATTATAAATGCTCAAACCTGCAATCAAGACACTTTCAAACCAGGATTAAATGCAACTAACCTGCAATCATCGGTTTGAGCCAGGATTATTTGCAACTATAAAAGTAAAAGAAACGAATGTTTTCTTAACTGCCACACTGGTAAGGCTTAGAGAACCTAAAACCGTTGGTTTTCTAGTTAAAAAACTCGGTAAAGAATTCAAAGTTAATCTATCAAATTTTCAAATGAGTTTTTTAACAAACCTCTGTCAATACTGAAAACTCAGTCCTGGTAAAGCGTTAAGTCTATTTGTAAATAATCCTGGTCGAAACGGATGATTGCAGGCTGGTTGCATTTAATCCTGGCTCAGTTGCAATTAATTCTGGTTCAAATGAAATTATAGTTGCATTTAATCCTGGCTGGAGACAACGATGATTGCAGGTTTAGGGATTTATAATTGCAGGTCGCTACATTTAGACATACCGGAAAACTTGTAAAAGTATGATCTAACAGTCGTTTAAGTTCACACTGACAAAGTGTTAGTTATCGCTCTTTGATCATAGAAGGTGCAATTTAGGATTTTAAATCGTTTCGATCAACAGAAAATCTAAGTTTCAACCCAGTTTGATGAAAGAGTGTTATGACGATACCTGCTATGTTTTTATTGCTATCGGCTTTTCAGTTACCATAAGCCACCGAATGCCGCTCCCTCAACGAAGTAAGGTGGGGAGGATGTCAAAACATTATTTCTGAACAAGCAATTCCTCTATTTGTGCCAAGAGTGTTTCCAGACGACTCCACTTTTGCTGGTCTTCCCAAACCTTTGCCTGTTTCACTCGCCGCATTGTTCCTTCTATCCGCTCTTTGCGTTCATCAGGATCTGAAGTAGGTAATATAGCTTTAATCCGTGACTGAATTTGAGTTAGAGACAGGTTTTCAGCAATTGCCACTGCTAGTAATTCCTGGCGTGTAGTCTCGTCTTTAATTCGAGCTATCACTTTCGCTTTTGTGTAAGCAATTTTTCCTTCACGCAGTGCCGTTAACACATCGTCCGATAAATTTAATAATGGCAGACGATTTTTGATAAAAGATTCCCACGTCATTAACCCTAAACTCGTAAACACTTCTTCCACTACTTGAGCTTCCGAGTTAGGCATAACGTTATGCCTAGCTTCATCTTGCTTGTCTGCTGCATTTTTCATTCTATACAGCAGAGAAGTTACATCTATAATGTCGCTATTTAAGTGTAATGCCAAAAGTTGCAAAATACCTTCAGTTTCCTCAACTGGGTTCAAATCCTCACGACAAAGGTTCTCAATCAAAGAAAGCTGCATGGCTTCTTGATCACTGAGTTCTCGAATTACAACTGGCACTTCAGTCAAACCAACTACTTTTGCGGCTCGATAGCGTCTTTCTCCAGCTACCAATTCATACTTATTATCTGCACGGGAACGAACTAACATTGGTTGTAGAATCCCATGTTGCCGCACGGACTCTACTAATTCTTGCATTGCCTGTGGGTCAAAGTAACGCCTTGGCTGCTGCTGTGGGAGACAAATTGACTCAACAGCAACTATCTCAGCTACAGCTTGAGACTCCCCAAATAGAATATCCAAGGGTTTCATTTGTTGATATGGGCGATCTCGCCTACTACTCATAACTTTTCTAAACCTTGTGCAATTTTTTTGAGAATAGGCACAGCCGGGTGTTTGGAATTATAGACTGCCAAAGGGACATGATCTTCGGATGCGTCAGCAAAAGCTGTAGAACGAGGAATAGCTGGATAGACCACACCCACTGCTGCTAACTGCTGTTGGATAGCTTCTAAAGTTCGGGCATCTTGAATATTACGACCATCATACATAGTGGGAATAAACCCAGCGATCGCTAGTTGACGATTAGGACGCGATCGCACTCTGGCAACAGTATTTAACAATAACTCAGTTCCACAAAATGCCTTGTATTGAGTTTGAATTGGAACTAAAACGTGAGTAGCCGCTACCAAGCTGATGTAACTGAGTAATCCCAAACTAGGTGGACAATCTATCAATATAAAATCATATTGATCAACTATTGGTTCTAAAGCTTCTTTGAGTCGGATATCTCGCATATCTGCTACCACTAATTCTAATTCGGCAGCACTCAAATTAATATTAGCGGGAGTCAAATCTATACCATGAACTTGAGTTTGAATCGGTAATGGTACAGAATGCAAAATGGAGTCATAAACAGTTTGCTCTAGTGCTGTTGTATCTAGCCCCATGAAAGTTGTCAGCGACCCTTGAGGGTCCATATCTATCAACAGTACGCGATGTTTACGCTCCTGCAAATGGTAGGCAAGGTTCATGGCTAAACTCGATTTACCGACACCACCAGACTGATTAAAAAGTGTAATTATACGTGTCAAATTTTTGCCCCCTGAAAATATTATGAAGTGGAGAAGTGGAGTTTTTTCAAGAATAATGGACGCAGAATTTCAAAGTTTCCTACAAGTTATCATCAAATGTCTGTCCTTTTTCACAACCCTATCCTATCGAAGTAACCTTTAATACAAGTTCTAGTTTGTGGCTAATTTATTGGTAAAACTTGGCAATAATTCTTTAAAAAACTGATTTTTAGCGGATTTTATGACATCGAATTCAAGTATTGTTGCAATTTCAATGCGACGAATGATGTACCAGAAAAATTCGCTTTTTTGTGTGTTGATTTCCTTTGTTGCCCTATTTTGGGCAATTTATAAATACATGAAAACTGCCGTAATATATACTCTGATTAATTAGAAATTAAGTAGAAATTTAAAATTTAACCGTAGAAATATTAGCTTTGGCAAATCGGTGAACTGTAAAACATAAGGATTTATTCTTAGCTATTCATAAAAATTAATACCAAAATCAACTTTCAGTACATCTTGAATACGTTGTAAAGTTTCGATGGGCAAAGCTTTGGTTTCTTCGGATTCTATTTTGTACCAATTCATAGTTGTCATGGGAATTTGACGGCATATTTCAGCTAAAGAGCGTCTATCAGCTTCTCTAGCTTGTCTAATTCTCTTTCCCAAACCGGGTATTTCTATATCTATCGTTCTTCTAACTTTCATCAATTTTTCAACCATTCAACTACCCTCAAATATAAACTATCAGTTTATTATTAAATATAAATCATAAATTTACAGTTGGCTATAATGTATCAAATATATAGAGATTTTCCTTGGAAACTAGGGGGTAGAAATTATGAGTAAGATATCAAACATCTCTACTGATGGGACATTACTACCCACCCAGAACGATTCTGCAAGCAACCATACTGAAATAGTTGTTAGCTCCGAACTGACTACAGACGAGTGGCGCGATCGCATATTTTTAGAGAGACAAGTTGAAAAAGCTTTTTACGCAGCTGCTAAAGCATTGAAAGAACTACGGGACAGACGTTTGTACCGTTCAACTCACACAACTTTTGAAAATTACTGTCGTTCCCGATTTGGCTTTACTCACCGTCATGTGAACTACCTGATAGCTGGTTCATCAGTAGTTGACAATCTGATGGGAACCAATGGTTCCCAAATTAAAATACTAGACGAAATGGGAACCAATGGTTCCCAAATTGAAATACCAGACGAAATGGGAACCATTGGTTCCCAAATTAAAATACCAAACGAAATGGGAACCATTGGTTCCCAAATCTTACCAACGAGCGAACGCCAAGTTAGACCTTTGGTTCCCTTAGATCCAGAACAACAACGACTGGTTTGGCAACAGGCAGTAGAGCAAGGTGGTGGTAAAATTCCTTCTGGTCGTCAAGTTCAAGATATTGTGGACAAAATCCGAGAAAGAACCAAAGTACCACTACCGTATCATGTTGGGGAAGTATGTATTCTACTGCCCAAAGACAACCCAGAACTGAAAGGCAAAAGTGGTTGTTGGGGTGTCATTACCCATGTTGGAGACTATAGCTGCACGCTTGAGACTTGGGATGCCGAGTATACAGTGACAATAGAACATCTGAAATCCTTAGAACTTTTAGATGAAGACTGCCAGTTCATGCGACAGCTATGCGTGAGATTGCGAAGACTGCATCAAATTGAAAACCGAGATATTGCCATTGATTGGCTCTGTTCAGGATTGGGGAAACAACTCAAACCGTACCTTTCACCTTTGCAGTCAAAATTGTTAGATCATGTCGAACAAGAGTATGGACTGACGGCTTGACGCGTCAACAATCACCGCTCCTTTAGGACAGTGAGTATGTCAAGTTTTCGCATTGCTCCACAAAAACCTAAGACTTGGAAAAAAGTCAATCCAGCCCTAGAGGTGTTAAAGCATGTAAATAAACTGTAAAAATGCTACCTTTTCCCACAGTTGATGAAACAGAGATATTACCTTGATGGGCTTCAACAATTTGACGGGACAAATATAATCCTAGACCGTTACCCCGACGCTGATGCTTACCCTGTCGAAAGCGTTCAAATAAAAGTGATTTTTCTGACCGACTTATGCCAATACCTGTATCCTCTACTTCAATTGTTACCCCTTGAACATTAGAACTGAGGCGAATTTCTACTGACCCAGTATCAGTAAAACGAATGGCATTACCAACTAAGTTAGTGAGCAATCGGTAAAGTTCTATTCTATCGCCGCAGACTTTCACAGCAGATGGTTGTGTGTCATTTAATTTGGCGTTGAGAGTTAAGTTTTTCACAACAGCTAAAGGTTGTAGTTCCCTAACTATTTTTTGGCTTAACTCCCACAAATCTACAGCAGAAAACTCCAAATCCTTAGATCCAGTTTCATACTGATAAACCTCCAGCATATTTTCAACTATTGACAGTAACATTTGATTACTTTCAGTAATTTGTTGCAGATATTCTTGTATTTCTGACAATTGTTGACCAAAATTTCCTTTTTGTATCATTCCTAGTAGTTGAATTGTTGAGGTCAAAGGAGTTCGTAAATCGTGAGTCAGCTTAATCAGAAAATCTTCTCGACTTTGGTGAGCAAATTGCTCACGTTGATGGATACTGTGTTTTAACCGGAGGAGCGAGCGCACTCGTGCTAACAATTCATTTTGCTCTACAGGCTTAATCAAAAAATCGTCAGCACCAGCCTGTAAACCTTGAATGAAAGAGGACTCATCACAATTCGTAACGAGTAACACAGGTATGAAAGGTAAATCGGAATTCTGTTTAATCTGTCTAGTGATTTCATAGCCATCAATATTTGGCATTAAGGTATCTAATAGCACTAAATCAGGGGGAGATTTGGCAATCTTAATTAAGGCTTCACTGCCACTATCTGTGAATGTTACCCTGTATCCTTCTTGCTGGAGAGTAGATTTTAACAAGCAAAAATTTTTGGCTGAGTCATCTATCAAAAGGATACTTTCTGTTGAAGTTTGATTCAAAGAGAAAGGTGTCATACAGATCAAGTAGATTTTGGGAAAACTCAAGTTTGCTCTTTAAGTTTTTATACTTATATGAGTCTTTAGATAGATTTTTTTCAGAAGTTAAAGGTTTTTAATCAATACATAGATAGATGTTAACAATACCTTAGCCAAATTACGAGGGTGAGATGATAATGCTTTAACTATAAACTCCCGTTTCTCGTTAGGCTTGGCAAAAACAATCAGTCCTAAAAATTCCTTGAAGGTTTCCCACAAGGGTTTTTAATGTATTGATTGTAGGATAAGGGTTTTAGATTCTAAATAACCTTTTCCTCGAAACGCTTATGTATGCTTATTTTTGCCGTTTTTGCCAAAAATTATCAAGGCTCTTATTTTGGCTAAGGTATTGATGACAACTAAGAAAAATTGACGTGTTGTTTACGAACCAAGAATCGCCTGCTTGGAAGTGTCAAACAGATACATCAATTATTTTCGACATTGGTGAGAGTACATTGAACCAGTCGCTGAGGTAAGTCATGAAAAACATAAGAGTGGCAATTATTGAAGACCACAGTTTGACCAGGGTGGGCATACGCAGTTGTTTGAATGAGCAAAAGAATATTCAAGTTATAGGAGATGCAGAGACAGGTACTGCTGGTCTAGAATTGCTTCAAGATACCAAGCCAGATATTGCCATTGTGGATATTGGCTTACCAGATATGGATGGCATAACAGTGGTGCATCGGTTTCGACAATCTATGCCACCAGGAGCAGCAGCACAAACGAAAATTATGATGCTCACTTCTTTTGCTCAAGAACAGAAGGTTTTGGCAGCTTTTGCGGCTGGAGCAGACTCTTACTGTGTTAAGACTATTAAGTTTGAGTTGCTGTTAGAAGCTCTATACATGACTTATAAAGGCTATTCTTGGATAGATGCAGCGATCGCTCGTATTATTCTCAAGCATACTCGTCAATTGGCATCGGCAGTGACGGCAGTGAAATCAAAAGCTGCTCAAACAGTGACCATCTCTGCGATTGACCCAGAGCAAGCGAGTCTTCTCAAAGCAGATCCACTGACAAACAAGGAACTGCAAGTCTTGGAGTTGATTGTTCAAGGTTATACAAATCGAGAGATTGCCAAAAGACTCTATCTCAGCATCGGCAGTGTAAAGATATATGTGCGTGGTGTTTTGAACAAACTTTGTGCCAATGCTGCTTTTGAGGGACGTAACCATCGCACCCAAGCAGCTGTCATAGCCTTGCGGGCTGGTTTGTTCAATTGAAATCACCTAGATGGGAAGCAAATTAACGATGTCAGGGATAAGTTTTCCAGGGTAAGGGCATCTCTCCAGAAAAAAGCGGTGCAGCGTGTTCCCCCATAAGCGACTGCACCAATCTAACATCACCTAAGTAACTGGACAGAATTAATTACATATTAGTTATTTATCAATCCTTTGTCGGTCAAGGATTTCAGACCAGATTTTTGTGTAATTAATTGTGTCTGATTACTTATCACCTAACCTTTCGGGTTGATACCCCAACCATAAACCCATTTTTTTCAGGAAGTCCTGAACTAGTTGCGTTAATTGCTAAGGTAATAGTGAATTTTTCAAGTCTTGAATCGCTGTTGCTGTCAAAGCATAAACAACCCGACGCTTACGTTCAACATGAGTACCATCCACAGGAATTCCTTTTTTCCAAGCTGCAATAATTGCTTTCTTATCTGCTGAGTAAACAGTCTTTTCTCTGCGGTATTTTGTTGGCAATTTTTCTGCATCTATAAGTACATCACAACTCGGTGGATTTTCTTTAATTGTGATCCGCAGTGAATTACCAATTATTTGCTCAGGGATAATTCCTGTGGCATTATGTTCTAGAATGGTTTCATCTAATTTCTGTCGCCACCGTTCTAGTCTTAATAATGCTGATTGATGCACGGCTTTGAGATGTTCTAGTCGTTGCTTAATAGCTGCTATTTCTGCATCTAGTTGCAATGCCAATTCGGCTTGAATATCAACAGCTTCAGATTGTAATTCTTGAGTTTCCCAAATAGCGGTGATGATAGCAGCTTCCTCTTCAGGAATCTGACAATTGCTTAACTGTTCCCAGAGATGAGCAGCAGTTTGGGATAATCCTGCTAAAGATTGTTGAGCCAGTGATACAACCATGACTACCACTCTCCACAACTTTGATAGTATTCATGTTCAGCTTCAATTTGTTTGAGAATAGTTATCGTACCTGCATCTAAATCAGTATCAACGAATAAATTTGCAGTGAGTGTTTGTGTTTGATTATTTTGAGCAGTCACAGCAGGAAAATTAGGTTTCAGTGTGGTTACACTTTCTGCTAGAATTACTGTTAGTTGTTGCATTGTTTGGGTTGCATAACGCCATCAATTTGAGCGCGGTAGCGCATCTATTAGCGAATCTTTTAACGCCCACTTAGTAAGTAAAATTGAATAAAAAGTGTGGTTATGTCTACTGATTATTATCCAATTATTCTTTATCCACCTTTAGGAAGGCGGTTTGCTAACGGTGATCAAGAACAGAAGTATCTCAAAGCTTCGTTTCAAGGATGTGTTGTATTACCAGATGAAAATAGTACAGCCAAGCAGGGAGTGAGTGAAAAGGAGTTTTTTCGGCATTTACTGGCGGCTTTTGCTGGAAATCTGATTTGTCAGGCGGTTGAGTTTGAAATTCTAGGTTATCCTCTCCGTTACTCAACTGATTTTATTTTTTATCATCACTCATCTGGGTTAGCTTTGGATATAGAAATTGATGAACCTTATATTGGAAATACAGGTAAACCTCATCATTGTATTGATGTTAATGATGATAAGATTCGTAACCGTTTTTTCTTGAAACGGAATTGGGGTGTAGTTAGGTTTGCAGAAATTCAAGTTGTGCGTCATCCTTGGAATTGTTGTAAAGTTATTGCTCAAACAATTGTTAAGTTGACAGGAGATGATAGTGTGTTTATACTGCTGCAAAGATTGGCTGATGTACCTTTACAAAAATGTTGGACAAGGCGTGAGGCTAGGCTGATGGCTAAAAACAATTATCGTCAATCTTATCTGCCAAAAATAGTAAAGTAAAGCTAGATATAACAAAAGTAAAATTGTAATTTTTTATGAAAACACATTTAAATGGATAAAATTTTTATTCTTGCTGACATGAATCATCAATAGGTAATACCAAATTAATATGAAGCTGCATAGAATAAAAATATCAATAATAATTGACCGCAGATGAACACAGATAAAGATGAAACTATTCAATGAATTTCAGGATTCTGTGCAGCCTCACATAAAATTGGTATAAGTATGTTCGTGTGATAAAATCCAAATATATTGGGTTTTGTAAAATTGCTAAAACTCAACAACAATAACGGATTGAATCAACTTTACATACCGAATTATGATTTGAATTTTTCCAGCCAACCTGCTGCTAACCAAAGTTGAAGAGAATTTAGAATAAATCCATTATCTATGATTTTTGCAAAAGCCCAGTAATCAATAATTATTTATGAGTAACACAGAAGTAGTCGTAATTGGTAGCGGTATTGGCGGATTGAGTTGCGCTGCACTCTTGGCACGCTATGGAATTGATGTCACAGTAGTAGAAAGCCACTCCATTGCCGGTGGTGCGGCTCATGCTTTTGAACGCAACGGTTACAAATTTGAGTCTGGACCCTCTTTATATTCTGGTTTATCTTATACCCCTTCCCCTAATCCCTTACGCCAAGTTTTAGATGCTATTGGCGAAGATTTACCCTGCGTCAATTACAATACCTGGGGTTGTTATTTACCAGAAGGCTACTTTGATGCTCAAGTTGGTGCTGACCAGTTTTGTGAAATATTGCAAAAATTGCGGGGAGATAAAGCTGTAGCACAATGGCGCAAACTCCAGGAAATTATGACACCTTTGGGTAAGAGTGCGATCGCTCTCCCACCCTCTGCCTTACGCTATGATTTAGGTGCGGTGTTAACTATGGGTAAATTTGCCCCAGCTTTACTGCAACAGGCGACTAACGTGATTAAATTAACAGGGTCTTTTTCTAATATTATTGATGGTGTAATCACAGACCCTTTTATTCGCAACTGGTTAGATTTACTTTGCTTCCTGTTATCTGGATTACCCGCAGATGGGACAATTGCCGCAGAAGTGGCTTTCATGTTTGCAGATTGGTATCGTCCTGGTGTGCAGTTAGATTATCCGATTGGGGGAAGTGGTGCATTGGTTGATGCACTGGTACGGGGGTTGACTAAACATGGTGGTAAGTTAGTTTTAAATGCTCATGTGGAGCAAGTTTTAGTAGAAAACAACCGTGCTGTCGGGGTACGTCTGCGGAGTGGTAAAGAAATCCGAGCTAGTAAAGCTGTTGTTTCTAATGCTTCTGTGTGGGATACTCTCAAACTCATTCCTGAAGGTGCTGTCCCTAAACGGTATGTAGAAAAGCGACAAGCAACACCTGAATGTGATAGTTTTATGCACCTACATTTAGGTATTGATGCAGCAGAATTACCTGAGAATCTAGGTATTCACTACATTGTAGTTAACGATTGGGATAAAGGCGTAACTGCACCGCAAAATGTGGTAGTTGTATCTATTCCTTCAGTTCTTGATTCGTCTTTAGCACCAGTGGATAAGCACGTGATTCACGTTTATACTCCTGGTAATGAACCTTATGCTATTTGGCAAGGAAAGGAACGCAATAGCGAAGAATATGCGTTGTTAAAACAAGAACGTGCGGAAGTGATGTGGCAAGCTTTGGAAAGAATTATTCCTGATATTCGTTCTCGTTGCGAAGTTAGTTTGGTGGGTACTCCCCTTACTCATGGGCGATTTTTGCGTCGTCATCATGGTAGTTATGGACCAGCTATAGCGGCAGGGAAGGGTTTATTTCCTGGTGGGAATACTCCTTTATCGGGGTTGTTGTGTTGTGGAGATTCGACTTTTCCGGGGATTGGGTTGCCGGCTGTGGCTGCTAGTGGGATGATAGTTGCTAATGCGATCGCTCCGGTACAGAAACATTTACAATATATTTCAGAGACATTTGGTTAAAATGTCTTTACGCATGATTTGTATATCAGAAAATATAAATCTCCAATATCTGGGAGTATAATTAAGTTAATACCAAAATACTTTCCGTGTCACTACTATCAAATTGGG
Organism: Anabaena sp. WFMT; assembly: GCF_051781005.1. Taxonomy (NCBI): domain Bacteria; kingdom Bacillati; phylum Cyanobacteriota; class Cyanophyceae; order Nostocales; family Nostocaceae; genus Anabaena; species Anabaena sp. WFMT. The sequence continues at coordinate 121,619 of NZ_JBPWOA010000057.1, forward strand.
TAATTGTGGCCAAATTATCTCTCAAAATCTGCACAATCTTTGATGTGGGACTATTACCAATACGCAGATAAATAAATTTTGGTGGATGACCATAAAGTAAACTACGTTGATGAAAGTCAGAATCTTTGGAAATAATCACAAAACTATTCATTTTGGCGAATTCCCAGATAATGGCATCATCAGTATTTATAAGTCCTAAAGTTTTAACGTGTTGAGAATCAGGATACAAATCAAGAATTTTATCAACAATCCGATCTGACAAATTTTCATCTAATAGCAGTTTCATAGAGATGCAACAAATAACTTTTTCTCTCGGTCAGCAGCAAAAGAAAGACAAGCTTTAATATCTTCAGATGTCAGTTCTGAAAAATCTTCCAGAATTTCAGCTTCTGTCATTCCACCTGCTAAATATTCTAAAATGTCGTACACAGTAATACGCATTCCTCGAATACAAGGTTTTCCACTGCGTTTTCCAGGTTCAATTGTAATAATGTCTTGGTAACTCATGATCTCTCCTGTTGTTTAATCTTTGGTCTATATAATTTTAGGGTAAATCATGGCAAATTAGTCTTAAGGTAGCGATCGCTTATTGAGAGAGAAAGGAAAAGGTGAGCGATGATCGCTTTGTTAACACCCTTTGGGTGACACTCACAGCATTTTTTCACTCAAGCGTATCTGCAAAAATAGCAACCACACTATGAATTTTTCCTTTCTCGCTTACGTTCACTGGCTATTTCTCTTTCTAGGAAATAATACATATCTTTTGCCCAAACGGACATTTCAGGTACTGGATGTTTAAACCATGTTTCCAAAGGTGTTAAATAAATTTCAATGTATGGAATTATAGACCCTGACCATATATTAGGAAAGAGACGAGGTTCTAAAGCCTCGCGAAATTCTTTAAAAGCCCCAAATTCATGAGTCAATTTTTCCAAAGCTGGATGCCATCTATGATTACCTTGATCGTCTATTTCAAGAATAGGATAGAAAATACATAGTAAGGATGCACGAATTTCTGGATTAACTTTAGCCCATTCTCTAAATATAGAATCAGAAATACCGAATAGTATGCCTTCTTGATAATTAAATCCTACATTACGAGAATTTACATCAAAAGCGTCTTGTTGTGGCTTAATAATAGCTTTTAAACGATAAATCTCTGATGAAGTTGCGATTTCAAAGAAATGTGATAAATTCTCCCACAGTAAACTCTGCTTCTCCTTCACTAATAATTCAATGATATTTTGACAATAGTTTTCTAGCGCAGAGAAAATTTGATACTCTTCAACTTGGCATAACCTTATTACTTGCTTGCTAAGTCCAATGGCGAATTCGTCATCTATACCATAATGTTTTTGCACCAATAAAACAAGCTGTTCAAATAAATATCCATCTGTAGTAGCTGATCTTATTTTTTCAAAAAGTTCCTTTGAAGTAATAATTTCTTTAATCCGTTTAGTGAGTTGCTTGTCAAGAATATCTCTATTATGTTGGTACATGGAAATAATTTCGAGAGATGTCCACATACCTTCTGACCCATGATTACAAGCTAATTCATCAATTAAAGGAAAAATATCTTCAGCACTGAGATTGTCCAATCCCTTGCCATATGAAACATAGACACATTCTGTTGCAGGAATAAGTCTCTCTTTTAAACTCTGAACAATTTCATTAAGTCTCTCAACAGAAATATTAACCGCCGTGTATATATTTACCATCTGATTTTTGAGAACATCGGACTGATGAACAATTTGAATACACTGATTTGCTGCTTCAGCGTCCTTTTGATCAATACCAGAAAGTAATCCACGAATAAATTGTATTCCCTTTCCATTAGTAGATACCTCAAATTGGCTTACTGCAAATTGAAAAGCCTGTACAGGTTCTTCCAATCTCATTGTTAACTCATGAGTGAATGGGAAAACATTGTTCAGTTCTTCTCTTACCATTATTTGAATAGTACGATATGTAAGTTCTTTGTCTGCTGCAATTTCAGCAGCAATTTCTTTAGCTTTTCTAGACGAGTATTCAAAATGCTGGGTGGAGATATTATCTCTGTTATAGGTTAAATCAGGGTCATAAATATCGGCTGTCCAAAATTTGGTATAGAGAAGTGCTTGCTGAATTGGAGCAGATGGAATGAGCTTATCATAAAGTTTCCTAACTCGTTCAGAAAATTCTGTCTGTGCCTTCATTCTATCAAAGTATAGCCAATGACTTACTCCCTTAATAGCCTCAAACCAAATTTCTTTTTCTCTAGTAATTTTGTATAAAATTTTCTCTATATCATTAAAGAGATTTTCACAAATAAGTGAGCGAATGGCTTTGGCAATAAGATTCTCACACTGACTAGAGAATTTTGGATATTGAGAGCGTATATAATCTAACTTTTGAAGACCATTTCTGTGAAAATCAAAAATTTCATCCCAAAGCTTTGGTGTCCATTCTTTAGGGGGAGGTTGACTTCCAATGTAATTATAAATACCAGATCCAAGAAAATGATTGTGTTTGAGAGTATTTTCTAGAGCATCAATACAAACTGATATTATTTTTTCGTCACCTGATAATAGTCCTTGATCTATGATTTCAAACCTTTCATCAGGTTCAGCTTCAGTTTCACTGAGATATAATTGGAAAAGTTGTTTAAATCGATTACCTGCGTCGTTTGAATAAGTATTATGTTCAATCACAGCTAACCGCATGAGTAGTGGTGCTGCTATGTAAAAATATCTTTTTCGGAAAACAAGTATTTCTAAAATTTGGACAAAATCATGCTTTCTCGTTATGGCTTCCTTCAAATCATCTATAGATAAATCTTTATATAGATAATGAATAACATTAGCTACACCATCAGGATCGATGTGTACTATGGCATTCAGGCACTGTGAACCAAGCTCAGTTTTCAAATTTTCCCGTGAACCACACCACCCATCGCTTGCCAAAAGCCTTTTAGCAACTGTAGCGGCTATTTTTGAACCATCAAAATAACACCATTGACTTAAGAAAGACGCACGTAATGTTGGAGATGCAATTTCTATAAATTTAAGGATTGTGTTTACACGCAGTAAATCTAACCTTCTTGTTCCAAGGAAAACTGCTATGGGAAGAGGTTTAGCTATGAAATAACAACCAAAATGATCTACAAGATGTTGTTTTGCTGCATAAGCTAAATGTTCATACATCTCATCGCCAGTTTGTCTAGCTAACTTTTCAGCAACAAAATCAATCTCATCACTGATATTTTCATCCGCACCTAATTGTTTGAATAAAGCAAGACACTCAATTGCTCTAACTTGTTCGGCTCGGTTTATGCCACAACTTGTAAGAATGCGCTCTACAACATCTTCTACAGATTTCAGAATTGGTAGTCCCTCTGAATAGTTATCTGTAGCTAATACTGCAATGCGTGGATATCCTCCACTTATATTTTTAATAAAGTTAATATCTGAGTAATCAGCTTTTGGATATCGCTGCTGAATAATGCCTTCAATAAGAGTTTCATCAGCAGGAGTAACAGAAAGATTGAAGCAGTTATTTTTTTCAATAGGTTGGTTATCATTACCAATTGTTATTATTTTAAGGTTACTACCTTCAGTTGTTATAATTTCACCAAGCTTAACAGCAATATCACGCGGACATTCATCCACAATCATGAGAGCATAATTTCCAACATCTGAAAGACTTTGAACTATTTGAAAAATCTGATGGCTAACTTCCCTAAAATCACAATAAATTGCAGATGTTGCTAATGCGATTTTCGCTGTAGTTGTTTCATCTCTAAACACCTCATACACAAACCGAGTTTTTCCTACTCCCGATGATCCAATAATTCGGATTGATTTTCTAGAATCAGCTAAGTCATCTACAATTCGTTCTTTTGCTTTCTCGAAACTAAGCGAGTTATCGCCAGAAGAACTGCTCTTAGTTCCAATTAGAAAACGGCTGGCTTTGTCTTCGACTTTTGGAATTAAGAAGATATCAGCTTTCTTACCCAATCTTTCAATTGTTTGAAAATTTTTTAAAGTAAGTCCAGATTTTTTTTCGTTAAGCCAAACTGCAATCGCAGGATATTGTGATACCCAATCAGCAATTTTATTTGCATCATAAATATCAATAGCCGCTAACTGAGCAGGATTAGCTCCAGCTTCTTGAATGCCTTGTTTTATCCCTTCAATTCGTCTATCATACTTAGAGCCAATTAATACAGCAGACGTAAAACCAATGTAAGAACCTCTTTCACTAATGACCTTTGTAACTGCTTCATTTAGCTTTGGTGTAGCCCCTTTTTTGCGACTATCTTTTGTCCAAACTTCTTCTTTCCAACCTTTTGGTTGTGGATCTGTAGCTTTTGATTGAAATATGCAAAATCTAGATGGTAGATAGTCAGTTTTTTGGAAACCTCCTTCCCATGACATAATTCGTGCATCTTCTCCACCATCAGGGACAGTAATCTGAAGGGGTACTGAAACTCCTCGTAAACAAATACCAGAACTTTGTGCTTCGGCGTGTAGCAATTTTTTCAGCAGTTCTACAAGCTCTTTGCTATCCAAGCTTTCAATCTGAGATGGGGAGATATTAAAAATCATACTATTTTAAGCTGTGTGTTAGTTTGTAAAAAGTATAAATTTACGTATTGTAGATTTTGCATTAGTTGATTATACCCAATCAAAAGTCCTACTAACCGCCTTCTTCCACAACTGATAACAACCTTCCCTCTCCACCTCATCCATCTTCGCTTCCCAAGTCTGATCTAAAAGCCAATTATCAGACAACTCCTCCAGACTACTCCAGAAACCAGTCGCCAACCCAGCAGCATAAGCTGCCCCTAAAGCTGTAGTTTCTGCTACCTGGGGACGAATCACAGGCACACCTAATACATCACTTTGAAATTGCATCAGCAGATTGTTGTACACCATCCCCCCATCTACCTTCAAAGCCGTTAAATTTACCTGCGCCTCTTCTCTCATCGCATCTAAAACTTCACGAGTCTGCCATGCTGTAGCTTCTAACACCGCACGGGCAATATGACCTTTATTGGTGTAGCTAGTCATACCCACAATTGCGCCCCTAGCATCATTGCGCCAATAGGGAGCAAATAATCCAGAAAAAGCAGGGACAAAATAAACACCACCGTTATCTGTAACTGTACTGGCTAAAGCTTCTACCTCTGCACTATTTTGAATTAATCCTAAGTTGTCACGCAACCATTGAACCAAAGCACCAGCGATCGCTATACTCCCCTCCAAAGCATAAACCGCCGGAGCATCACCCAATTTATAAGCTACGGTTGTTAATAAACCATGTTGGGAAATTACCTTTTGCTGGCCTGTATTCAGCAGCATAAAGCAACCTGTACCATAGGTATTTTTGGCTTCACCTACCTGAAAACAAGTTTGTCCAATTAATGCGGCTTGTTGATCACCTAAATCAGCAGTAATGGGAACTCCTGCCAAAATACCTGTAGCTTTGCCATAGATAGCTGATGAAGGGCGAATTTCTGGCAACATTTGCCGGGGAATGCCCATAATTCCTAATATTTCCGGTTCCCATTCCAGAGAATTCAAATTCATCAGCAAAGTACGACTGGCATTGGTAACATCAGTGATATGCAAACCGCCTTGTGTACCACCTGTTAAATGCCAAATCAAAAAAGTGTCAATTGTGCCAAAAAGAGCGTTACCATTTTCGGCTGCGGTTTTTAATTCTGGGATGTTTTCCAGTAACCATTTGATTTTGGGGGCGCTGAAATAAGTAGCCAGTGGTAAACCTGTTGTGGCGCGAAAACGGTCTATCCCGCCATCTGCTGCTAGTTGATTGCAGATATAGTCAGTTCTGGTATCTTGCCAGACAATGGCGTTGTAGTAAGGTTCGCCTGTGTTCTTATCCCAAACTACTATTGTTTCTCGCTGATTGGTAATGCCAACGGCTGTAATCTCAGCAACGGTAATATTACCTTGCTCTAAGGCATCTTTAATTACAGTTTGAGTACATGACCAAATTTCCAGAGGGTCGTGTTCTACCCAACCTGGCTGGGGATAAATCTGCTGATGTTCTTTTTGGGCATAGCTGACAATTTTACCCTGCTTGTCGAAGATGATGAAGCGGGTGCTGGTCGTTCCTTGGTCAATTGCAGCGACGTATTTAGTCATGGGGTTATGTTACTTGGCTATGCACATTAGTGTCACAAAATTTTCGCTATGTGAATACCAGTCATATACTAAGACAAATATTGTTGACAAAAAGAAATTACTCCTACTCGTAAAAAAAGCAGCAAGCTAGACCGCAATATTGTATTGCTTTTATTCAACTATAAAAAATCAGCAAATCTAAGTATAAACTCAGTACTCAGGTTCTACCTGAGCTAAGTACGAAATTAAATTGCGCTTAACGTGATCATGAACGTGTTTCGGCAAAACAGATATCAAACAATCCATTAAAAAAGCTTTAACTTCCATCGTAGCTGCATTCACAGCCTGAGAAAACCCTTGCCAACCAAGATGTTCAGCAAACGTAATCAAATGTTCAATCACCAAATCCGCAGATTCATAACCAGCTTCCCTATCCTGCTGCAACAGAGGTAAATACTCATCAATAAACCACTGCTGTTCCTTAGTCAAAACCTCTGGAGAATTATTACTAACCCTATATAGAGAGTTATATAGGAGTAGTAATAATTTTCTAAAGCTATTCCACCCCCCAAAATACTTCTTAGCAATCCTACTAACCCATTCTTGAGAAATACCAGAGGCTTTACCTAGCACCTCTTGCGTAACTTTCTGCCAATCTGTCACCCCATCTGCTACCAGCAACTTGAAACCTGTTAATATGCCCTTACGTGTCTGTTGTATCTCAGTACCTGCTCCTGGACAAATATCAAAAGCATCAGATTTAATAAACCTAGCATTCGGGTAGTAATCTGCTAAATAGGATAAATCTTTATCACTAACCGCATAAAAAGTAACCTCCTCCATCCTGCGATTAGCTCTAGTTCGACCTGCACACTGAACAACTTCAGTCTGAACCAAAAAGTTAATTACATCTTGAAAAGCCTTATTCTCTTTACCAACACATCTATCTCCTGTTAAAGTTACATAAACTTGTCCAGACGCTCCAATATCCTGATAAGGAGTGCCAAAACTGCAAACCGCTTGCTTATCTTGATAGGCATTACTACCGCGATTATCAGCAAACCAATGTCCATCACCCTTATTTTTATGTGCTAAGTGGTCAATGTAAGCAATATTGCCATCATGACGCTGATTTAATTCTTCACGCAACGCCGCAATTCGTTCCTTTAATTTGTGACCTCGGTCTTTATTCAGTAATCCAAAGCCCGTAATTTGGTGAATAATCAGATTACTGTAATCTGGTGGGATTTCCGAAATCACCAGTATTTCCTCTGGATTAATCCCCAACTGCATAGCCACATTGTCACGGTTAGCAGTAGCGTCCATCAAGAAAACAAACTCAAAAGCTTTGAGAACATCAACTTGACGGCTATTTTTAGTAGCAATAATCAAAAGTTTGTTTTTAACCCGTAAAGCCCCTGGTTCAATGTCTCCGATAACTTCTAGAAGGGGAATCAACCATCTCACAGGTAAACTGTCGATATTCCTGTAAGTCTCTTGAGCAGCTTGTTTATTCAGGTGACTACGGATAAACTTTAAAGTTTTTCTGCTGAAAGAAATGCGATCGCTCTTATCAACCCCATCTAATGTAATACTATCAGCCTGCTGTACCAATTCTTCAATATCTGGAGCAATAGTTTCCAATTCAGCAATGATTTCCGGTAAAGCTGTGGGAATTTCCCCTAATAAAGCCCGGATTAACTCATCATTGTACCCATGATATGTTTCCTCAACAGGGGGAATTTCACCAGTTAGCAGTACCCGGATTGGTAGAACTAAACTTCTAATTTTGTCATACACTGCGGGTAACTTGGTTTGCACCTCCATCATTGAAGAGTCAAAATCTCGTAAACTAACCTTAATAAAGTCAACTGGTTGTAGTTGTCTAGAAGCTTCATCAACAAAAGCACTTGCCTTCATGGCAGTAATATCTGTAGCTTGGGGTAAAGAGTTGATATTGGCACGAATCCGCTTAGATGCTAGAGCATCCCTTCTATCACGTCGGAAGGTAGCACCATTGACTTTCGGGAGGACATTACCAGCAGCATCTCTACCCGCACAATTAGCCCTGAGTTTACAACCGTTGCAGATAGGATTGAGGCTGGCTTCTGCGGATGTTTCTTTTTTGTATCCTTTGCTTGCTAGGGCATTAAAAAAATCTGTGAGAGGACAAGTTCCCTCAACGTTAGATTCTTCTCCTGGTTGAGGCCAGTGTATTTGTGGGTTGCCCAGTGGAGTGAGCTTATAAGCATCTGCTACTAATCCGTTGTGGCGTACTGGTAAGTCTGTCCACTGTTCAATAGTTGCTACAGTGGGATTACGGTGTTCATTGCTGAGGTAGAAAAGTGTATGGACTCCCAACTGTTCTGGCATAAATTCCCCCACAGTGTGAGATTTACCAGCACCAGCGTGTGATAAATCTAAGATGAATTTTTTACCGTACTTGGCAGCATCTAGGTAAGTTTGGGTGCGATTCTTCGGTTCAAACCAGATATCAACGTCTAGGTTGTTGGTTGGTAAAAGTATGGTTGGTTTTGGTTGGTAAACAACGTTACCTATAAACCGTTGGACTTTATTAGTAACAGTGATTAAGGTTTGCAGGAACTGTTGGAAGTCTCTCTTTATACCGTATTTAGCAAGCCATTCTTCTTTGCTGATTGTGGGATCTGTGACGGTGGGGTGTAGGTTATTATTGAAGTCTTCCTTTCCGTAATTACCATTAAGAGTTGAATGTTCAAATAGAGTTTCTTGTGCAGGGAAAAGAGAAGCAGATATTCCCCCTGCCCCCTGCCCCCTGCCCCCTGCTCCCCGCTCCCTGCCCCCCTGCTTCTTCTCTTCTTCAACTACCGGAAATCTAAATCCATACTGTTTAGCAATGTGAAATAGCGTCCCAATGGAAATACCGGAACGACCGCGAAAACTCTTAATTTTGGCTCGAATATTCCAAGTTGTCCCTTTGATTGATGGACTCCACTGTTCTCCGATAATTTCCGCATCTACAGCACCATAATGAGAATTTAGTGCCATTAATACATCTATGCACTCTTTATAGTTGTTACTACCAGGACTACGTGAGGGAATATAAGTTAATGCCTGTTGAATTAGCTGATCAATATCCCAGTTGTGAGCTTCTGCCCGTTCTTGAAACTGTAGACGACGGGTTGTAATTTCTGCTATCCGTTTCTCGTACTCGATTTTTTCTTGATAAGCGGTGGTGACAGCTTCATCTATCCAAGATTGGGGTAGTGTGACATGAGGTTGAATTAATGGGAATGTGGCTTGGGTATTGCCATAAAATACCCGTGAAGCATCTTTACAAGCTGGGTCATGGGGTAGATGCTTCATTAAGTACCGTGTTAGCACTTCTACGGTTTCTGCACCTTGAACATATTCAGGTAGTACGAAGATTAAGCGGAATTTATGCCAATCTGGTTTATGACTGGCTGTGGTGTAGATTAATGCACAATATTCTTTGATGAATGGGTGTTCTTGTGCTTCGTCTAAGTTTAGCTGATGTTGATAGATTTTCTTTGCTTGTCTACCATCTGATTTTTCAATGACATTACCGTTAATGTCTACCCAAGCTCGATTAATTTTGATTGGTCTACCATTTTCATCTAATGGATTGCCATTTTCATCTGTCCACGTTTGTGTGTTGTCAATATCTAGTAATAACCATTGAGAACCAATAACATGAGATTTACTTCGCCATTGTCCACCCAGTAAGCCAGCACATAAGGCGTGTCCTGCTCCTACGTGTCTCATCACATCCCAGATTGTGCCTTTTCTGTCTTGGAAGTTGGCTGCTAGTTTGCGAAAGTCCCAGTCTTTATTTTTACCAGTGGCGTTAAACGCGAATTTGATTTTGTTCTCTTGGATAGGCTCTGGTTCTAACCCTGGTGTAAATTGAGCCTGTTGTGTGATTGGGTTTTTGGGTTCTAGCTGTTGTTTGATCTTGCTACTGGATTCAGTCTTTTGAACGGTTGGTTTTTGTGATTCTGATTGGTTATGAAAAGGCTGTGCGGATGTTGATTGTTGCGATTCTGACTCGTTGTGAAATGGCTGTTGAACGTTGGGCTGCTGTGGTTCTGATTGGTTATTAAATTGTTGTTGAGTGTTTGGGTTTTGTGATTCTGATGAGTTGTTAAATTGCTGTTGTGACATGATAGCCAATCCTCCAGTAAGTTTGTTGGAGGAATTGAAGCTATCCCGTATCAGTAATCTTTTACACACATACTCAGGAAGATAAGAAGATAAAATTCCTGAATTGCTTTTTTACTAGGACTTACGCACGAGGTACAAACAATATGGGTTTGAGATTGTTTCCCGGCGATATCTAAGCTTTCTTTGCTTCTCCTATTGGAGACGGTGTGTATTAGCGGAGCTTGTGTTTGCGGCACACTATACTAACGATTTAGCGTTAAGAGACGCTGCGCGTAGCTTGAGCTTGCTTCCCCAAAGGGGTACACCGAAGGCATCGTAATTGCGTAAATCCTAATTTATTCGTAAAATCAGTGTTCTTCTGCTTTTACATCTCAACTTTTTGAGATAAGATTACTAACAGGGATATAAATATTAGGCAGCGAACCCAATATCCTGCTCCAATTCCATGATGGAATCTATTTTGAAAACCTCGTTGTCCCACCGGGACGTGAGGTTTTCGCCTTTTAATCTATTCGTACTTCGCTAACCAAGCTGTAATAAACTCGGTTATTTCTTCTTTTTGGATCACAAACGCAGTGCCTTTTCTCCTAAGAGCTAGAATTTTCATATTTCCTACTTCAGTATAAAGATGGTCTTTGTGACTTTCCACTGCTTTGGTAGGAGGCCATAAAACTAAAACTTTGGCTGTGGGAGTCTTTTGAGCTTCACGGGAGGACATCCCAAATAAGGCTCTATTTTTGTCAAGCCACTTTTCATAATCTGCCAACTCAACTAGAGGGCAGGGTGTCCATACCTTTAGTCCATGCTTATCTTTTCTTCTAATTTGCAAAGCTTCTCTGCTTTCGTTGTAAACAACCTCTCTATCTCCTCGTGAACGAATAGAGATAAATAGGTGAGTTTTGCGCGGAAACCTGATAAACAAGTCTATAGGGTTCTTGTCCTCAATTTGAAGGACGGGAAAGATTTGTATTCCCTTGCTTTTAAACTCCTCTAACAATAAGGTTGTTAATTTTTCCAACCGCGCAATTTTTTCCACCCTGACCAATGGCTTGTAAGCCAAACCAAAAAGCAACCAGCCAGCGGGGCTAATTGTGCTTGTAGCAATTGCTGAACCACTAGCAGCTAGAGCAACAGTGGAGTCAACGTTTTTTGCTTCCCTAAGTCCCTCTAAAGCCGCTTCGTTGTGCGGCGGTAGCTGAAAATCGGTTGGTGGGTCTTTCACGGTTAACATTGGCGATATCAACAATTAGTGGTGTGAAAATGACACTTCCTTTCCAAATACTAATGCCTAATATGGCATTTTGAACCAATGATTATTTAATGGTTATCCTGTTTAATAGTTACCCAAGGAAATGCATTTATGCAAGAAATCTACTCTTTAATAGGGATTAAACGCGATTGATTATATCTAACGCTTGCTCCCATAATTTTTGAGTTTCTTCTTGATTATAAGTGCCTAAAAGCATTGTACACCAGAGTCGAGCGTCTCTTTGCAGTCCTATTGAATACCAACCCGAAAAATATCCAGGATTTTCTACTGGTGGTTGCGGCTCACAGAGAGTATCAATTTGTGAAACCGTTTTAAATTTTGTTCTATAACAATTATCTGTCCAGGGAAAGATAGGACTATTTCCCAAGATCATGGTTCTGTCGTAAGAACATTCTGTGATCACAGCTTGTCCAGGGAGAAATTCTGAACATAATTCTGATAAGTCTACGAATTCATGGTTGAAAGGATGGGCGCACATGATTTTCTTGGCTATTTCAGATGGAAACTTGCAGCTAATATCTATTGGTTTTACCTCACAGTAAAAATCTAAGTACAACCATTCATTTGTTACATTACGGACGAATCGCATTCCTACTTTAAATTTAGGAAACCAACCTGTGAATCCTTCTTGACAATCGGGTGCGTATTCCCAATCACGATCCAATAAATCAAAATATGCTGCCCACCTCGCTTCTAGTTGTGAGTTAAAATTTACTCCTCTATACTGAAAAGAATTCACTTTTTGAAAGCCGTAACTTGTTTTTTTGCGGTAATTATTCAAAGAATTTGACATATTTACCTCTATTGATTATTTTTAAGCTATTTTGTTGGTTTTTTAGGTTTTAATCAGTTATTCTCTCTTTTTTGCTCAGGAACTGACCCTGCATAGACTTAAAGTTCCCAATCTAGAGTTTGTGTGATTTGCTGCTTTTTTGCTTGTTGTTTTCTGTCAGATAACAGCTGATTCCAACTGGCTTGACCGGGAGATACTCGTTTGGCTTGGGGTAGTTCAGTCAATAGGTCAGATATCAAGTTTTCAACTTGTTCATGATCTTTAAAAGCGATGACCACTGTATCAAGGGATTGCAAAAATTCTAAAGGTATTTGCTCATTTTCACTTACACTCCAATACAATGTTGGTTGTCGTTGTTTTTTGTTAATAGTTGATTCTAAGGCAATGACAGAGAGAACTTCGATGGGATCACTGAGTAACACTGCTCTTGTTACTGTGGTATCCGTAGCAATCCAAAAACTACCATTTTTGGGTGCTTCAGAGTTGAGAGGAATAGCAGTAAAATCACCAGTTGGTTCTAGTTGTTTGGCAAGAGTTGGAACATCATCAAGCGTGCGTTCTAGAAATACTGGTTGATTTGTAATACTTGCATAGAGCCAACCCTTTTGATACAGTTCATCGAGCAGAGAATTGGGTAAATTGTACTGCTGGTTTAAATTTTGGCGTATTTGTTTCCAGTTTGTGGGTTCTGGTGCTTGTAAAGAATTTGGTTGCCTGATCGGTGGTGTTGAATTATCAACAAGTTGCGCTGTCAGTCTTTGGATATGCTCATCATCTTGTTTTGCTTCCACTGTTGACATTGAATTATCAACAATTTGCTCCATCAGTTTTTGGATGCGTTGATCATCCCGCTTAGGAATATAGCTGACACCTAGATGCTTTTGTAAACCCGGAAAAGTATATGCTTTACCGAGATGCGTACCACTGAAAGCCACGCCATTAAGTTGATAACTAATGCCTTTGACTTTGCCTGTACGAGTATAGCCGATACGGACATTGATACCTTGTTGTTGCGATCGCTCTATCAATTCTGGCATAGTTGGGCGGTCATGGGTTGCCTCGTCAAGCGATAGCGTAGCGCTCCGTAGGAATCGCTGAAGTCTCACTCTAACGCTTTCTTCTCCAGTTCTAGCAAGTTGTCTGCGTTCCCCAGTAGAAGGACTACGGCTATCTTTTCTCCGACTTGGTTGTACTGATTGCAAATTGTATTCTTTTTCTAATTTGCGAATCACAGCTTCGCTTCTGGGATTGTCCCAACTATCAGAAACTGTAATGCCATTTAATTGAATGCGACTGGCGGCAATATGTGCGTGTTCATGAGTCCTGTCAGTATGCCGGACTACAACATATTGGTTCATATCAAAACCCATTGCTTGCAAATACTTTTGGGCGATTTCATGCCAAGTATCATCATCTAAACTTTCGTGGTGAGGCAAGCTGAGAGAAGCGTGATAAACAGCCCTACTCACCTTTGGATTTAATCTACGAGATATACCAAATTCAGCCGCTAATTCCCGTGGGTTTGTTCCTTCCATATTCCCACCGATTTGTTTTGCTCCCTCTTTACCAAAAAGGTAGTTTAGCAGTCCCCGGAAACTTTTACCTTTGACGTGTTTGCCAATCATATTAATTTCCTAGTAGTCTTTCTTTATACTCGGTTGTGTCAGCAGGGAACTCCAGGAAATAAAACATACAGTTTCTGTGATCAGCACAACTGTTCCTCCCCTGCTCCCTTGCTATTAAAACAATGGGATATTTCTTGGAAGTCCCTCAGTGGTGCTGAATTTACGCTTCATCCTGTATATCAGTGATTAAATCAATTTCAGCAATTTCTCTCCTCACTTGTCTTACCAAATTTTTTACCTGTTCCAACAATCCTCGATCAACAACCACTGGCTCACCCATTAGTACCGATGTATTGATAGCTTTAGCGATTTGGTTAAGGTTGTTGCCGATTTTTCCCAACTCCCAGTAAGTTTGACCTGCCACTTTGGTGACACGCCTGGGCAATCTATTTTTGATAGTCTTGGCACGGAATAACTCTGCCATCGTCAAGCTGTTTTCTGCTGCCATTTGTCGCACCTGTTCCTTTTCTTGCGGTGTGAGGCAGATATGAAACCTAATTGTGCGCTCTTTTGGAGGCATGGCTGAATTTCTTACAAAGATTAAGTTGTATTTCTAGTTTGAAATATCTAAGCTAATCAGTCATTAGCCAAGTGGATATTTTTTCTTTGCGTTTTACGACAGTTGGTGAAAGTGAATCTTGTTTTCGTTGAGTTTGATTTTTTTCGTATCCTCTTTCCCTCCGTCACGGTGGTTAACCTACTGAGGTAGGGGAACCGTGAAAGGAGGGCAAGTTTGTCGCTGTTTCTCTGAAAATTACCAATTTTTGCATCATAGAGATGCACATTGCGACATTGCTTGCTACGCGCCAAACGTTTTTTTGGGCTACTCAAATCAAAAATATTAGTGTTGTTCAATGGTTGTATGTTGGCAGTTCGATGGTGGTTCGTTGGCACATTTATTGTCAATAACGCTTATTATTGATAGTAATTATTTATACGCAAAATACTGACTGGTGGTTGGAAGGCTGTTTAATGGTTGCTGTCTGGCGGTAGCATGGTAGCTCAGTGTCTGTTAGATGGTGGTTCATTGGCGCACTTTTTGGAATCGAAAATTTTGAGCATAAAAGCAACGACTTGATCAACGGCTGTGAAAAAAATAGCCAACTGGATAAAAATTGCTGAATAAAAATAGTCAGTAGGTAGATAGGCATGATTTCTATTTGCACTTAAGTTAAAAGAAAGCTTTTAGGTGAACCACGATCAATGTCAAACCTGATTGTTAGTTTTGACCCTGGTGCTTCTTTGACCAAGATTGTTTATGAACTAGCAACTGAAGGCAAACCATGTTTGATGACAATGGAACCAGAAATGCTGAAGTTGCCGCAAAGTTCGATTAACGCTTATATGTCGAGTCGCAAGGGTCTAGAATCTCCTAAACCAGTAGATGAAGCTTGGGTATCTTGTACAGTAGATGGTGATACACAATGTACAGTAGTTGGATTCTTGGCACGCCAGTTTTCAGCATCAGCCAGATTAGATAAACTCAAGTACGAAACTTCAATTGACAAAGCTTTAGCAGTAATTGGTGCGATCGCTCAACACAATAAACTGCCCAACCGATTTTCACTATCGCTTACTTCACTACTACCCTATGGCGAATATCAAAATCGCCAAGCCTTTGCAGAACAGTTGCAAGTTGCACTCAAAGATTTTAAATTTCGGGGTCAAAGGTTGCGGGTAAAACTGGAACGATTCGAGTGTTTACCTGAAGGTGCGGGATTAGCCATGATTCGTCAACGCCAGAATGGTAAAGAATGGTTCAACGCCCAAACCATAGCCGTGCTGATGTTTGGGCATCGCAATACCAGCCTGCTTTTATTTGAACGAGGCAAGATGACAGCGGGTTACACCAATGGGCTGGGCTTTCACCAAATGGTAAAGAGAGTAATTGAACGCACCTCTGGACAAGATGCCACTGCTTTAACTGCTGCTATCTATGCAGCCGGTTCAGATATTACAGTAGATAATCAAGCAATTCGCGCTTTGGTCAAAAGTAGAGACGCAAAAAACATTGATTATGAGTTGCAGATGATTGTTAATGCCATTGCGACTGCTAAAACTGAGTATTGGTCAAGGCTTTACGATTGGCTGGAATCAACTTTACCTGCTGTAAACGAAGTCATTTTGAGTGGTGGTGCAGCTTTGTACTTAGAGCAAGAATTACAAGAATGTTTTGAAGAGATTCCTACTTATTGGGGTACTGATTTACAGCAGCAGGTACAAGCAGCTTTTAAGAATGCAAGTAATGATTATTACCATAGTTTCCAAGAACAAGAAGCTTTGTCTTTTAGGTTGATTGATGCTTTTGGTTTATTTATGCGATTTAGAGCGCAAATGGAGAAAGTAGCATGACTACCAATAAAAAACAGCCCTCAAATAATGACAATAACAGACAACATAATAGACAGAACAGCAGTAGCAAAAGGTCTGACGGTATTGATAGTAATAGAACTAACAGATATCGTAAAGATTTCAAATTTCATTGTCGTCCCTATTCAAATACAGCAGATGGGCAGTTAATTTCTTATTTGCAACAGGGAGATAACGTGCATTCTAGTAAAGAAATGGTATTGCAGGCATTAAGAATGTGTTGGTTGCCATTAGCATACAAAGCACAAGCAGGTGCAGGTATTAGTGATCAAGAAGTGCGTCGGGTAGGTTTAATTTGTTGTCATGCTCTCGATCAACACTTAGCTTATTTACGAATCGAATTAGGATTACCACACAAATCAAGTGATGTTTTACCTATACCTTTAAGTACGATGACTAATCCTCAAACCCTGGCTGCTATGTTTGGTTTGGATGTTGGTAATCCCAGTAGTGATGATAGCAGTAATAAAAATCAAGATAGCACCAATAGTAATAGTGGTAGTGATTCACAAAGAATTGATTCTGACTCTTTCATTCCTGGTGAAGGGTCTTTTCATGATGACGATGACGATATGTTCGCAGATATTTAAGCACCTAGCAATGCAAGATTAGTAAAATCAAAAAGGAGCGAATAAGATGGCTACAATTCACTTCGTTGATGGTGAAAAGGGTGGCGTTGGCAAGTCTTTATTTACCAGAGTTATGGTGCAATATTGCATTGACAATAAATTAGTTTATGAGTTGGTGGAAGCAGACCAAAGTAATCCAGATGTAGGTGCATTTTATCCAAATAATCATAAAATAGCAGTGTTTAGTGAATCAGAGCGCAAGGCTTATGAAGCTGATGAAATCTTTAATTTGGCACTGACAACTTCTGTGATTGTTAATTTACCTGCTCAAGTCTATCCAGCAGTAACTGATTGGATTGAGCGTAATCACATACTAGAAATTACTGGTAAAGATAAGGTCAAAATCCATAAATGGTTTGTTTGCAGTGGTGGATATGACAGTGTGCAGTTATTTATGCAATCTCTCGAACGTTTTGAAAAGAAGATTAAACATATATTTGTCCGTAACTTTGGTTTATGCGATGACTGGAAACACGTAGATGAAAATAAGGATTTAAAGGATTTAATAAAGGCTTACAAAGTAGCTGTGATTGACTTCCCCAAGTTTAGCTATCGAGAAAGGAATATGCTTGATGCCAAGCGGATAAATTTTGCTGCGGCTAAAGATTATGACGAGTTAGGGATATTAGGTAGACAGAGACTGCACAGTTTTTTGAAAAAGGCTGGTGAGGAAATTGAAAAAGCTAAAATTTGGAACCCACCAGCAGCTTCAATTACGCCACCATCAACAAAAGTTGCTGTTAATAACAATAATGGCAGAATTGCCCCTAAAAAATAATTTATTTGACAGGATAATTACGAATTATTTTGTCACTCTCTGTCGTTGTACCCATAATGTTGCCGAAGTGAATTGGAAGCATAAGCAAGCCATTCCGGCAAAATTATCCTTCCACCGACACTCTCCGGTCTAATAGCAAAGCGTGGCTCTATCCATAGATTGGCTCGTTTTCCACTTAATTACGGAGTTATCTTATGAGGAATTCTGATACTGAAGAACTCGATTTAGATGATGATTTTCTGGATTCAGTCGCTGCTAGAGGTAAAGGTTTAAGCCGAATTCCTTACCCAACTTTACTCGATTTAGCCATTCGCGGTAAGGATGATGCTTTCAAAGCTAGGGTTTGGGAAATAGTAGTGCAAACTGGATTAGACCCTGATGACCCCGCATTTCTGATGATGATTGCTACTGGCAGACTACAAGTGTTATTGGAAGACAGTCCTCAAGAAATGGAGTCAATGTTTGACCAGTGGCAAACGCAGCTTTATGACCATCTGCAAAACTATGAAAAAGCAGCAGTCAAAGGACAGCAGAAAGCGATCGCTCACGCAGTCACGACATTAATTAAGCATACAGAATTCGAGCGTGCCATTCATTCAGTTCCATCATTAATTGCAGCTGGAATACTCTTATTGATTACCGCAGCAGTGGGTGGAGTTCTCAGTGTATGGGGAATGCTTTGGTATCAATCTAGCAATTTAGACCCAACTGGTTCACGCCAACTGACTCAACAAGAAGCTAATGCCTTGGAATGGGCAATTACGAATGAAGGCAAGTTTGCTCGCAATTTTATGGAATGGAATCGAGATTTATTGAGTCGAGATAGTGCTGGTCAATTGGCTTGTACTAAGGAAGTGAAACGCTTGGGAGTGACACTGGAAATAGGAGCAAGCAGCAGAAAAGCAGTATCAGGTTTTTGTACTCTTTGGACACAACCTGCCAATCAACGTAAGTTTGTCTCTCAATCAAAAAATAATCGTTAGTTGTTTAATTGTGAAATAGGAGTGAAATAAAAGATGAGTTACAAACCTCGTGCAACTTGGCTATTAGTAATAGGAATAATTCTAGCGGCTTGTACCCCTAATACTGTGGATAAAAGTGGAAAAAGTGAAAGCAATATAGCCAAAGCACAGACTCCCTCTGTACCTAATTATCCACCAATGTATGATGTTGAAGTAAAGGTTTGTGGTAATATCATTGCTCCAGTTAAAGATGGGAAACGCTGTATCAAGCACAATCTGCGTTTGTGGGGACCAGTAGAAGAAGCGAAATTGGTTCAGACAGGTATTCCTCTGGCAGCAATGTCTGCTGTAGATCATAAATTAGCAATTAGCTCTAAAGGCTGTTATCCTGAATATTCTCAACCTTCCCAGCAGCAGTTTTATTGGGCGGATCTCCTGATTTATGTGAATAAAACAGGAAAGAAACCAACAATTGAAGTTAACACAACTCAACTATCTAACCAGCAGATTGACCGGTTGATGACTAATCAGTTTTCTAGTCCAACAATTGCCACCTTTGGTGGTGTTGGTTGTGAGCCTCTACCTACGAAAAAAAAGTAATTTTTCAGCAGGATAACTAGTTTTTACGGGTTAGGGTGGGTGGGCAAAAAAGTTACCCCACATTTAAGTGGGGTGCTGTTTTGAGCAGCAGATACTTAAGATGCTTCAGCAAATCTAGCTGTACGTTGTTGTTTGTGAGCTTTGCGACGTTCGCGTACTGCATCCAAATCTTTCAATCCATAGAAACGTTTAGCATAAGCTAACAGTTCATTTATGGAAGTATCAGCATAGTCCTGGCGAAACTCTGTATTGTGTTCGTTCCAATCAAATTCTTCTTGATTAAACCGTGCTTTGGCAGCGAGTTCTCGTCCACTTTCTTCTCGCAAAACTTCCAGTACCATTAACCGTACTTTGTCTGGATATCCCATGACCTTTTCTAAAGCTTTGATTTGTTGCTGCTGGAGTTTCCGTTTCCTTGGATTTTCCTGTTTCTGAGATTCCATGACTTTTTTCAAAGCTTTGGTCTGGGGCTGATTACGTTGCATACAATTTTCCTTGGATTAACAAATTACTTACATCTCGCAGACATAGCATCGACAGATGCCTTCCAAATTAAAATTCACTCTTTGCGTGCTGGAATTCACTGGCAATTATTGTCTTCAATTCTGCTGTTGGGATTAGATATGTGGAAAATCAAAATGCCCCGATGCAGATAATTCGGGGCATGATAATTAATCTTCAGTTTCTAAATCTTCGTCATCTTCATCTTGGTCAAAATCGTCATCTATCCAGTCATTAGAGTTGTTACTTAAACCATGAAGTCCGTCCATGCGTTTAGAGCGAGCAGCTTTATGAGCAGCACGTCTATCTCGAATTTCGTCCAGATTATTCAAGCCGTAAAGTAGGCGGGCATAATTGATTAATTCTTTCAACGGTGTGTTTATGTAGTCCTTACGAAATTGAGTATTGTGTTTGTCCCAATCAAACTCTTGTTCATTAAATCGGGCGGTAGCTGCTAATTCTCTACCCGATTCTTCCCGTAATACCTCAATTACCATCAAGTGGACTTTCTCCTGATAAGTAAGCAACACGCTTTAAAGCCGGAATGTGCTTGACAATTTTACGTGCTGATTTGGTGGTTTTACGAGTGCTAACCATGAGAATTACTCCTTGATATTTTCGATTTTTCTCATAGAAACAGCATCGAAAGATGCAATTCACTGTAATTTCAATTCGTTGATTGTGTGCAATGTATTATCGTAGGTGATAGAATGAAAGTTTTATCAGAACCTAATACTTTCCGAAGGGATGCACTTGATGTTTTAATCACCTTGTCGATGACTATATTTACTAGATTCAGTCTGTAAATTCACAAATTTTAAGTAATGCGACAGAATGAGTTACACAACTGATTTCTCTGTTAAGAGTTCCCTCTCTGAACGAATGAATTTAATTTTATCCGACTACTTACTAAAAGTTTTTACGAAATGAGATTTATTCAATTTCAGGATTTTCTTGTTCAAATTCAGGAAAAATAACCTGTATTGTTGGCAATACATGGTTATTTTGAGTTATGATTATGCCCAGGGCTATTTCATTCTATATTTAACCAACGAATTTAGGTATTTTCAGCTATCGTGAGATAGAATCCCTGAAGCCCAAAATGACGCATTCTCGTAAATACATAAAATGTCAGATTTTAGAATGAAATAGCCCTGTGATTATGCCAATTGCTAAGAATCAATTAATCATCCTCATCTAAATCGTCATCTTCATCCAAGTCTTCATCGAGTTCGTCATCATCATCCTCATCTAAATCTTCGTCCAAGTCCTCGTCAAGTTCGTCATCCAAATCATCAAGTTCTTCCTCTTCTTGTTCTTGGAAAGAATTGCGACGTTCTAGTGATGCACGGTTGAATTCAACCAAATCAGCTATTGCTTGTTCTGGGTCGGTGCTGATTGTGTCGTACAGCATACTCATGAAGATGGCAACTACTTCTGGTGCATATTGGAGTGTATCTGGTTGTCCAAATAATTTAGGAAATAATTTGGTGTTCCATTTCTGCCAATCAAATTTTTTATTACCACCTTTCTTTTTGACTTGAGCGGCAATATCAAGTCCGAGTTTTTCACGGGCTGCATGACCGACTTTAGTAGAAATTCTGGAGTCCCGTAGCTGTAATTTAATCCCATATTCTTTGAAGATTAAATTTCGCAATTCCTTCAATAAGGCTGATGCTTCCTGTTGTGGTGAAGCCTTTACTGCTTTTGATTTAGTTGCGGAAGCTGTATTATTTGCTTTCGCTGATGTTTTACTGTTAGCTGTGTTGCGAGTATTGCCGTTAGTATGAGTTTTGGCGATTGCCATTTAACTTTCCTCCTTTAAGAAGGTGAATTTTTCACCTCCTTGCCGCAATCGCGGCTTTCATTTCCATTTACTTCCAATTTCCTGATTGAGGTTTCAAATCTATCTTGGCTCTGATACTATTTACACTTGCAAATATCCAAATAAACAAGCAGATTATTCTGGTGATATAGCAATCCGATTTGAGTTATCATAGCTGGCGAGGCGTAGCCATACTGAATCATAAAACAGTCAACATAAGGCATTCACATTTTATTTAGGATTACGATAAATTATGCTTATTCATACTCAATAAAGCCGTAAAAAAGTAAAAAGTTAAACAGAAGCAACAAGAGCGAAGACTGACGAATGTATTTGCTCCCATCTCCTCTTTGCTTCCCTATAAAATCGAGCATTTTGAGGATAATTATGATATGAATACTATGCTAACCGAATTTACCCTCGCCAATTTTAAAAGTTACAGTACAAGCGCAACTCTGAACAGTTCGACAGACTCGCTATCCCACCTGTCGAAGAGCCGATTGCCTCTAGGATCTCTGACTGTCCTAATAGGAGCTAATGCCGCAGGTAAAAGTAACGCCCTGGAAGGTTTGCGGTTTCTGTCATGGCTGGCACAAGGGCAAAAACTCTCTAGTATTCAATATGCAGTGAATAGCGCCGAGCGAGTTGTACGTGGTCGAGTCAATGATTTATGCCATCGAGGAGAATCAAGTTTTACTATCGGTTGCCGTTTAGACTCAACAGAGTGGAACGAACTCAATATAACTCTGAATGTGCGTGATGGAGAACTGCATATCAGTAGCGAACGAATTGTTGACTCGACAAATTCAGTCCCGCTATATGAGCTAAATCAGCCTTCTGAAGGGATAAATACTGATGTTAGTGTCGCGTATAACAATTTTACCAAAGGAAAGAACAAGCCACGAATAACGTGCAGTGATCAAATGGCTATCTTTGTGCAATTAGACAGCCCTGCCCGTTTTGATGCCAAATATGAAAATTCCCAAAAGATAATTCCGGAGACAGTCCGCGAATATCAACGAGTCTTACAGAATATCCTGTTTCTAGATCCCGTTCCCGCCAAAATGCGCGAGTACAGCTTCAAATCTGATAAGCGATTACAAGAAGATGGTACTAATCTGTCCAGCGTTCTTTATCGCTTGTGGGAGAATCAACCGGAAAATCAACAAGCAATTCTCAACTTTATTCAGAGTTTACCAGAACAGGCTATAGATGGGCTAGATTTCCTTGTTGGTCCACGGGATGAAGTCATGGTGCGACTAGCCGAAACTTTTGGTAATACCCGCCGCTATTGTGAAGCCGCATTGTTATCAGATGGCACATTGCGGGTATTAGCGATCGCATCTGCTATGCTATCGGCAACCGAAGGAAGTTTGGTAGTTATTGAAGAAATTGACAACGGCGTTCATCCCAACCGTGCCAAGCATCTACTGTCTAGCATCCGAGATATTGCCGAGCGGCGTAAATTACGAGTGCTGCTTTCCACACACAACCCAGCCTTAATGGATGCTTTACCCGATGCGGCTTTAGGCGATGTAGTCTTTTGTTTCCGAGATCCAGAAGAAGGGAATCAAGGAAATAGTCGCCTGATCAGGCTTGGGGATATGTACGATTTCCCCAGTCTCATATCGCAAGGACCATTGGGACAACTGGTAACTGCTGGGGTAGTGGATAGGTTCGTTAAGTCACCCCATACACCTGAAGATAGAAAACAGCAGGCTCTGGCATGGCTGTCTCGTTTGCAGGAGTACGACAATGAGTAGTATTTGCCTGATTGATACCAGCATATTCCTGGAAATACTCAACGTTCCTAACTATAATCAACATAGAGCATCAGTTCTCGAAGATTTTCAGACCTATGCTCAATCGGGCTGTACTTTTTTGTTGCCTATGGCGACCATTCTCGAAACAGGCAACCATATTGCCCAAAACGGCGACGGCACAATGCGAAGGACAACAGCCCTACGTTTTGTTAAAGAAGTTAAAGAAGCATTTACAGGCGTAGCTCCCTGGCGAACTACTACATTTCCAAACACAACAGAAATAATGTTGTGGATTGATCAGTTTCCTGATCTGGCTGGTAAAAACAAAGCCCCTGATAAACAAGAAGGAACAAGCTTCGGGGATCTCAGCATTATTGAAGAATTTAATAAATCGTGTAAACTTTTCCCCATGAGTGAAGTGTTTATTTGGTCGCTAGACAGGGATTTACAGAGCTATCATCAAAAGCCAAAATGACTATATGAGCCACCCCATCACTTCTTGTAAAACATCAGCTAGATGTGGCTTTTGGCAAGCAATTACGTTGTTAAAAAGATGTTTATGGTGGGGGAAACTAGGCAAGTTGGGAAAGTGTGGTGTACTGTCATAACGAAAAATCAGACTATTTTGCTCATCTTGAAAGTGATAGCGGTAATCAATATATTTAATCTGATTATCTACAACAACAAAGGCTTCACTGACTGCTAGTAAATATCTAATCGCAAAACGTATCCTAATGCGGAGATTAGCCCGCTCTGTCGTTAAAATGACTGCACTATATTCCTCAATGTATGCATTAGAGCAATTGAGTAAAAGTTGCTCAGTTTCATCTAAATACGTTTGGATAAGTTTACGCGACATCTTGGAGTTTGCTGGTTATTTCTTGGTGTAAAGCTAGATAATGCTGATAATTTCCTGCCCATTCGACAAACACTTCATCATCAGAAGTTTCTCCTTGG
Organism: Anabaena sp. WFMT; assembly: GCF_051781005.1. Classification (NCBI taxonomy): domain Bacteria; kingdom Bacillati; phylum Cyanobacteriota; class Cyanophyceae; order Nostocales; family Nostocaceae; genus Anabaena; species Anabaena sp. WFMT. The sequence goes on from NZ_JBPWOA010000057.1 coordinate 145,984, forward strand.
CTATATTTGGCAAAAAAATCTTCTGAACTCATTTGGAACTTGATTTCATAAACATTTAACTGTTTGGTAAGGGCAATCAACGCATCTAGTGGAGATGTATATTCGATAACTTGTTTACGCATTTATTTATCTGTTTAATTTGATTAACTTAATCATATAGCAATCCTAATCAGATAGACTTTGTGAATATGATTATTGACTACCCTACGTTGCGTTGAAGATATCGCTATTGCTCAAATAAAAAACATAGTCTGCTGGATACTGATAATTGTCCATAAGGCTAAGGCATCAGTAATCAATTTACTCTATAAGGAGGAAGTATGTTGTTCAAACAAGATTAATGAAGTTGACAGATTGGACTGCCTTAGCTAACCAAAATACGGCAATTGTGGCTGTGGAATATCATACCCCTGACAGAATGCAGATTTTACAGCAGTTTTACCATTGGGGTGAGGAACGGTCTTTGTCAGTTTTTCTCTGGAATCCCGGTTACTGCGAACTACAGCAATTAATTCAGCATCAAGGTCAGTACATTTTCCAGTCAACAGATAGGGGTAACAATGAGGATATTCTTCAGTATCTTTTGTCAGACTATCAACCAGGTATTTATTTGTTAGAGGGGATGCTCACCGAAGATAATGGTAGCCAAATTAATCAAAAACTGAGTTATCAATTATTGAATGCTTATCATCAAGCTTTGTGGAGTCAGCAAGATAATTATTGGGTGTTACTAGAAACTTACGTTCAGCTACCTCTAGAATTACAGCCTTTTATTCCGGTGTTGTCTAATCCACTGCCAAATCAAGAGCAGGTGCAATTGATTGTACAGCAGTTTTTTGATAATTGTTTGCATTCGGCTTTAGGTAATGGCTATCCTTGCTCAAACACAGTTTCAACAAACCAAGCATTGCAATTGCTAATTCGTGCCTGTCAAGGTTTACCCAGGGGTGAGATAAATAGGCTACTGAAACAATGTTTAGGTTTTGCTTTGCAGCTTGAGGATATCGCCCAATTAGTTCTTGAGCATAAAATTAACAAATTCAAGGGACGGGGTTTAGAGTACATTGCCCAACCGGATATCCCTTCATCTGCGGGGTTAGATTTATTGGCAACAAGGTTGGAGACTATTACTTATTTACTACAACCAGAAGCACAAACATATAATTTGCAGTTTCCTACAGGAATGTTGTTATGGGGACCACCGGGTACTGGTAAAAGTTTATCTGCCAAGTTAGCAGCTAAGAAAATGGGCTTGCCACTGTTAGCTGCTAATTGGGGTGTACTATTGGGTAGCACTCATCCTGACCGAGCTTTAAAGGAATTTATTGCTTTGGTAACATCCCTTGCTCCCTGCGTTCTCTACTGGGATGATTTTGATAAAGGTTTTGCAGGTTGGGACTCGAATGCAGATGGAGGTATAGCCCGGCGTTTGTCTGCGGCGTTGTTAACGTGGATGCAGGAGCATCAAGAGCCTGTTTATACCATTGCTACTATCAACCGTCTAGAAATGCTACCTGCGGAATTAGTACGTCGTTTTGATGATATCTTTTTTGTGGATTTACCCCATGAGGGGGCAAGATACGAAGTTTTCAATTTGCATTTAGCTAAGTATTTTCCAGCTTTTCCAGGTGATAATTCACCTTGGAGTGATGAGCAATGGCGCAGGTTATTGACTGAGTATAGGATTTGTACTCCAGCCGAAATTGGTAATGCTGTGCGTCGTTGTGCTGAGAACGCTTTTGCTCAAGGTAGAGCAGGGCGAATTGAGTTTGAGGATTTGTTGAAACAGCGATCGCTCTTTACTCCAGCTATGGAGCGAGAATCAGAACAGATGCAAGCTATTCGCAATCAGGCTATTTATGCTCAACCTGTGTCGAGTCAGGATGTTTCACCGTTTGCTTATCAACATCGGGAGTTATTTGAATAAGCTGGTATTATCCTCAATAATTTAGCTAATATATAATTAGCATTTGATTTATGAAATTATCTGTGTAGAGAGTGAATACGGAAAATGTACTGAGGTTTTCAGTAATTAAATATGATTCCTATATATGATTTTAAATTTTTATAAAATATGGCAGTAATGCGACTAACAATCAATGATTGAAACAATTATTGTCTTTGTCATTATTGGGTTAATCATCACGTTAATTTTAGTTAATCCCCTTTTCATTAAAAGGAGAAGAAACAGTCTCAAACGTCGCCCTTTTCCTCCACTTTGGAATGCCGTTATTGAGAATAATCTTCCTATATATCTCTATCTATCATCAGATGAAAGAAGGCGACTTCAAGGACATATTCAAGTATTTTTAACCGAAAAGCAATTTATTGGCTGTAGAGGTTTACAAGTGACAGAAGAAATGAAACTGATTATTGCCGCTGTTGCCTGTTTACTTCTACTTAATGAACGAGGAGAATACTTCCCAAAATTGCGTTCAATTCTAATTTATCCCAGTGCGTATGTTGTCAAGGAAACAACTGCTATTGATAATTATGTTGTTGAGGAAAAGCGTGTAGCCAGACTAGGGGAATCATGGACAAAAGACCAGTTAATATTGTCTTGGGAACAGATAAAACAGGATACTTTTAATTGGCAAGATGGGCATAATGTTATCCTCCATGAATTTGCCCATCAGTTAGATCAAGAAGATGGAAAAGCTGAAGGTGTACCGATTTTACAACGCAATTCTGACTATCCGATTTGGGCTAAAGTGATGAGCGAAGCATATCAACAACTTTGTAACGATGTTCTCCAAGGAGTCAATAATGTCATAGATAGTTATGGTGCAACAAATCCCGCAGAATTTTTTGCTGTAGCGACTGAGACTTTCTTTGAAAAACCACACCAATTGTTATCTCATTATCCGGCAGTTTATCAGCAACTACAACGTTACTATCATCTAGATCCTGTGCAGTGGAATTATCCTTCTCCTGTCAATTTTGGCAAATAAGAAAGCGATACAAGAATTGAGGATTGAGCAAAAGACGTGGTAGCAAGCACTGGTTTTTTAATACCTCTTTTGTCACCCCATCAGATAAAATCGCTCTCCCAATTCGCCTAACTACCCCCTTTTTGATGTCTTCACAAGAACAATCATTCTGTCAGCTTTGAATATCCCGACAGAGTTGTTGCGGTAATTGTTTAATTATTCGCTGAAATGGAGCAAAATCTCGCAATCCGTGGGAAAGAATCAATGCGCCTTGAATGGCGATCATGGCATCTTCTCCGCGTTCCTTTGCTAAAGTTTCATCCAATCCTGCGGTGATAAGGACTTTAGAGATCGCCTCAATCCATTGAGAAAATGCCCAACCAATCTGTGAGTGAAAAAGATCATCACTCGATTGTTCCATCACCAAAACTGCCCATAGGCAGGAATTTTGCCCCGCATTGAAAAAGCGACTCGTTTCCTCACACATGGACTGAAATTTGTCGATAGGTTTTTCCTGACTATCAAGGATCTGCAAAATACTCGCCTCTAGCCACTGATTAACCTGAGCCAGAGCAGCAGCAGCCATTTCTGCCTTACCACCTGGGAAGTGATGGTAGAGACTGGCTTTCCCCAGCCCCGTTGCTTGGGCAATTTTGGAGAGCGTTACACCCTCATAACCATATTGGCGAAACAGTTTGAGCAGAGTTGGCACATAGGTTTGTTTAGACATTGGCAAAAAAGAGGAATTTATCTATTGACAATTATATCGAACGAACGGTACAGTAATTGCATACCGAACGAACGGTACACTAAATAAGCTTCCCAGAGGTTACAGATATGAACCCCACGCCAGGCAACATTCCTCAGATCAAGACAAATAACCGAGTTTGTCAGGATCAGCTTTGGTTCTTATCTTTGCTATTTCCCTTAGAACGTGAATTATTGTCAGCCGACTGCTTACCCTGGCAAAACCTGGAATATTGGTAATTGCCACGGCGCTTTGGCAGCCACCCAAATCTGGCATGATATTCGCCGCACAGAAGACACTAGTACCGCTTTCTCGGAATTAAAAATTGATAATTAAAAATTAAAAAAGCAGATTACATAGGCTTTATAGGGATTTTTAATGGACGTTCGGCGAAGCTCAGTCGAGCCGTTGGTTGATTTCCGCCGTTGTGTACTAGGCGATAGCGTATCCCTGACGGGAGTGCAAAGCACTCAGCGCTCCGTAGGAATCGCCTCTGGTAAATATTCATCTACCATCTCTAGCAACAATTCCAGCCGTTATTTAATCAATACATACTGAAGGAAAAACAATGATTAAGTTACATGGTCACGAAATCTCTGGTAACAGCTACAAAGCCCGTTTAATGTTATCACTGCTAAATCTTGAATATGAATGGGTCAGAGTTGATTTGATGAAGGGTGAACATAAGTCACCGGAATACCTGGCAATCAATCCTTTTGGACAAGTGCCTTTGTTAGTAGATGGAAAAACAACACTTGCTGATGCACAAGCAATTCTCGTATATCTAGCACGACAATATGGCGGTGAACAGTGGCTACCTGTGGATGCACTACCAATGGCACAGGTAATTCGTTGGTTGTCAACGGCTGCGGGTGAAGTGCGTCAAGGTCCAGAAAATGCTCGTCTCTACTATTTATTTGGGGCTGGAACTAACATCAATGTTGAACGGGCAACGCAAAAAGCCGAATTTATTCTCAAGCAACTTGAGCAGCATTTAAGTACACGCAATTGGTTAGAATTTGAGCATCCTACAATCGCTGATGTTGCTATCTATCCCTATATTGCTCTAGCAAGAGATGGCAAGATTGAACTTGATGCCTATCCTCATGTTTTGAATTGGATTGAACGGGTTAAACAACTCCCTGGTTATATTCCCATGTTAGGAATCTAGACAAATGTTAGCCATAATCTTGAATATCACAAATCTAGCAAAGGCACATAGCTTATTAGAGTTTGGAAGAGCGATCAGCAAGGTGATCTTATCTGAATTACGGTAGAAGTTTCTTTAATTTCAGGAGCAAAACACGATGGCAAACCCAGGCTGGTCACGTACCGAATCACCCTTTCACGCAGGTGAACTGGCAATTCAGGCTAGATTTGGAGCGCAGGAGCAGATAGACAAGCAAGGACGGCGAGTGATTCGAGACTATCTCCCCGATCAGCATCGGCAATTTTTTGCCCAACTGCCATTAGTAATTGTTGGAACAGTTGATACAGCCGATAATCTTTGGGCTTCGATTCTAGTGGGAAAACCGGGCTTTATTTCCACTTCTGATAGTCGTACCGTGCAGATTGTGTCCAAACCGCTCTTTGGCGATCCTCTGACAACCACACTCGCCGCCGGCATTAACATTGGCTTTCTCGGCATTGAACTACACTCTCGTCGCCGGAATCGTCTAAATGGGACAGTCATACAAACTCATGCAGATGGCTTTGAGGTGCAGGTGGGGCAAAGCTTTGGTAACTGTCCCCAATACATTCAGTCCCGGATGTTTGAGCTAGACGAGTATGAGGCCGCAGCGCCCAAACCAGTTCATCAGGTAATAACCTTGGGAGCAGTAGAACAAGCCATGATTAGGGAGGCTGATACATTTTTCATTGCCACTGCCTATCAAGACGAATCGGCGGGTGTGGCTGGAGGTGTAGATGTTTCCCATCGAGGTGGCAAAGCGGGTTTCGTGCGGGTGGACGAAGATTGCAGTTTGACTATTCCTGACTTTTCAGGCAATTGTCACTTTAATACCTTCGGTAATTTGGAGTTAAATCCCCGTGCAGGATTACTGTTTGTAGATTTTTCTCAGGGTAATTTGCTTTACCTCACAGGCACTGCCAAAGTAATTTGGGAAGGGGCTGAAATTAGCAGATATCGAGGGGCAGAGCGATTGTTACGCTTCTATGTTGAGCAGGGATATCGGGTGGAAGGTAGTCTTCCCCTCCGTTGGTCAAATCCTGAATTCTCACCCTTTCTCGCTCATACTGGTTCTTGGTAAGAAGTCAGTAACTCAGCCCTAAAGGGACTGAGCTTGTAAGAAATTGCAAGCTGTACTGACCAGTCTAAGTCTTCACTGACTACGTTTTTTGAGTCACGACACCCTGGAATGCGTAGCTAGTTCCCTGCTCTGTCGCTTGTGATTAAACAGTTTCAAAGTCACTGAAACAGTGTTGCAAGCCTAACAAGCTCTTAAAACATTGACGAAGCTAACATTACCTGCAAGGAGGGACTTTATGTCCAAAATATTTGTAATTGATACCGACAAACGACCATTAAATCCAATTCATTCAGCCCAAGCTAGACAACTATTAAGAAATGGTAACGCAGCAGTTTTTAGACGTTTTCCTTTCACAATTATCTTAAAAGAAGCTTGCCCAGATTCTTCGATATCACCTCTAAGATTAAAGATTGACCCCGGAGCAAAGCATACAGGAATAGCATTAATCAACGATGCTACTGGTGAAGTTGTATTTGCAGCAGAATTAAAGCACAGAGGTTTTGCAATTCGAGATGCTTTAACTTCTAGACGACAATTAAGACGTTCTAGACGTACCAGAAAAACTCGTTACAGACAACCAAGATTCTTGAATAGAACCCGCCCAAAGGGATGGTTAGCACCGAGCTTACAAAGTCGGGTTGAGAATATCAAAACTTGGGTTAAGAAGTTGCGCCAATTTGCACTAATTGGGGCGATTAGTCAAGAATTGGTACGGTTTGATATGCAGTTAATGGCTAATCCTGATATTCAAGGTAGGGAATATCAACAAGGAACTTTAGCTGGTTACGAAACCAGAGAATACTTACTAGAAAAGTGGAATAGACAATGTGCCTACTGTGGAGTGAAAGACGTTCCTTTTCAACAGGACTTACGCAACTGGCACAAAATAACAGCGTGACTGAGCGAAGCCACGTAGTCATTGAAATCAAATCAAAGACATATGAACATCTGGACGTTTTAATTGCTGAATTAGATAATTAGACAGTAAATTATGCTTGATTTTATAAATAGTTTGACCTGTTTGATAGGCTAAATTTTTTAATCTCAGCCAAACCAACATAGCACAAGCAATATGATTTCTTTGAAGACGTGCTTTACGACATTGACATGATTCAATGCCAGTCAATTGTTTAATTTCTCGGTGAAACTCCTCTATTTTCCAACGGATTTTACACACCTGTTGTACAACATCCGTAGAACTTTGAGATAAATCGTTAGTTGCGACGTAATCCGTTCTATCGGTAGAGATAGTAACCCGGAATAATTTCACTTTTTTGTCAGCAGGGAACGCTTTGATTTTTATTATTTTACCACATTCTAAATCCTCATTACTCCATTCTAATAATTCAATATTTTTATATTTTTCTTTGCCGAAAGTATCATCAACTAAACGATTAGTCTTCAAAGGACAATAGTAAATTTTATCTAAACTCTCAATATAAAGCATTAAATTATTTACTGCATACCACGTATCCATTAAAACAGTCTCAAATGGGATAAGCTTTTGATATACAAGGTTTTGCAGCATATTTTTAACATGGTCTATCTTGGTTAAACCATCGTTCTGAGGATCAAAAATCCGATAATCAATCACCCAAAAATTTTGAGTTTTAGGATTCACATATATGCAACTAACTATTCCTATTCCTCTAACAATACCATGTTCATTACCACTGTATTGTCTTCGGACTATTTCTATTTTTTCTGAGAATCTTTTATCTAAAACTGTATCATCAAAGATGATATAAGCATCTTCATCAGGGACAATTAAATTTTTTACATTATCCCACAGTAAACGAGGTGTTAATTTTTCTTTTCTTAAATAGTAATTAATTTTATCATGACTAATATTTTGCAAATGCTCTGCTAAATTAGTGATTGTATAGTTAATTTGACTACTGAGTAGGTAATGACAATAATCCAGTTTCGTGAATTTCATATACAATCATCAAGCAACTATTAAAAGATACCTATTATTATCTCACTCAAAGTAGGATAATCATATTTTTATTACTTATGATATTTGTCGTGAGAATTGGCGTTTTAAATATTTGTAACTCAGGTAATATCCAGGTTGCTACTTCACAGTTTCCAGACCAATTGTGCCACTCATTTAGCCTTCAATGATATAAGATATCACTAGGTTATACTGTCTTCATGAGGAGTATGATTAAAAGTGAGATCAGGACAGGCGTTTACAGTTTTCTATGATCTATTTTGCCGCGCACTCACCTCTCACTCTTTATGCCAGTTGCGTAAGTCCTGTTCAAGTAGAGCATATTCATCCACGAGCCAAGGGTGGTAGTGATTCAATTATAAACCTCGCTTTAAGTTGTGAACAATGTAACACCAAAAAAGGAACGAAAGATATCAAAGATTTCCTCAAAAAAGATCCATCAAAATTGGAAAAAATCTTGAAACAAGCAAAAAGACCACTGGCTGATGCAGCCGCAGTAAACACAACTCGTTTTATATTACTATTCGTTTTGAAAGCGACTGGATTACCTGTAGAAACGGGTTCAGGAGGTTTAACTAAATTCAATCGTAGTCAACAGAAACTAGAGAAAACTCACTGGATTGACGCGGCTTGTGTTGGTCAATCAACTCCAATTCTCAATATCAAAGGTGTTAAACCATTGCTAATTACAGCTAATGGTCACGGCACTAGACAATCTTGCAGAACTGACAAACATGGATTCCCAAATCGTCACTGTTCTAGAACTAAATTTCATTTTGGTTTTCAAACAGGAGACATCGTTAAATCAGTCGTCAAAACTGGTAAAAAAATTGGCGAATATATTGGAAGAATTGCTACTCGCGCGACAGGAAGTTTCAATATCTCAACTAGAAATGGATTAGTCCAAGGAATTAGTTATAAAACCTGTAAAACTATCCACAAAAAAGATGGTTATGGCTACTCAAATTAAAAGATTCAATGCGGTTAAAACCGTGGTCAGTGAGCTTGTCGAACTGCCCGTGTCGCGGCTGGTGATCTGCGTCGAACCATCCCTCTCAGCACTGAAGTGTCTGAGTTTCCCACTTACCGCGAGGTCTTATGATTAATCGAGTATAGGAAATAACTATTAAGCTGCACACAGATTCAGGAACATGGCTTCATGGAAACTAAACCCCCTCTGCCTCCGTTTACCTTAGAAACTGCTCAAGCCAAAGTCCAAGCGGCTGAAGATGCTTGGAATACCCGTGATCCAGAGCGGGTTGCCCTGGCATACACGGAAGATTCTCAGTGGCGGAATCGCTCCGATTTTTTTAGTGGACGAACCGCTATTAAAGAGTTTCTTCAACGCAAATGGGCAAAAGAACTAGACTACCGCTTAAAAAAAGAACTCTGGTGCTTTATGGATAATCGGATTGCGGTGCGATTTGAATATGAATGGCACGATGATTCTGGTTCTTGGTATCGCGCCTATGGCAATGAAAACTGGGAATTTGCCGAAAACGGGCTGATGATGCGGCGTTTTGCCAGCATTAATGATATCTCTATTCAGGAGAGCGAGCGAAAATTTCGATGGTGATTAACCATCTTTGGTATGAAGCAGAAATCAGGGCAATCACTGAAATAAAATCTGAAAAAGCTTATCATATATGCTCCAACGCGATTATCCAGCATCTCCTTAGTTTACGCACAGTTTTCAATTAAGGATAAAAATGATAGGGGTTGGCTCATATTAGCAGCAAAGCCGAGAATTCCTGGATCTCGATGTTCGTAAAGTAACTGACCTTTGCGATCAAACAAAAAAGTGCCACCGCGCTGAGTTAAGTAGGCAGAATTCGGTACATAAGTCTGCCAATTTCTGAGGACTTCCACCATATTCCGTAGCCGCAGAGTAGCTAATTCAAAGGGGCGTTGAAAGCCACTGCCGCCGACTAATTGGAAAAACGAGCCTTGGAAAGCAGGCAGAGGAGTACCTTGAATGATTTCATCATCTCCAATGAGTTGAGGGGCAAGGCGGTCTCCCTTGTATCCCCGAAAAACTTCAGCCAGCGTTCCCGGACTACCAATCCCTGCACACATCAAAATTAGATTTAGCCAAGCTTTCCCAGACTCAGCAAGCCCAGGGAGAGAAAAATTCAGACCAGAATAGAGATTGAGTTGGCGATGTAATTCTCCATCAGGTTCAACAAATAAATTTTCCGGCGGAAATCCTGTATATTCACAGAATTTTGTGCCAGAGGCGAGATTGCCTATTCCCACTGCACGAATAGCGAGTTTTTTGTCTGTCAACTTTTTAGCTTCACGCTGCAACCACCACGCATATTCAAGACTATCAAAATCTCCAAGTTGTGGCCAAACTAAAATAAGGATATGTGAGGCAGTCTCGCAGTTTTCTAGCAAGGGTCGGCTCATGCCATCACTTACACGTTGATATTTGCTCTGATTAAGGATAGCGTAGGGGTTCATTGCCACGGATAAACTGCTATTTAGCCATTAAATTTTAGTTAAATTTAACAGAATTTACGTTGATTTTATCAGATTGCCGTAATACCCCGTCCCTCTATAGTGCGACTACGGTGTACACACAAGTCTTAAAATTCCTACTAGTGCTTGGTTTCGTCATCTAGCTTGAGGTTTTGCGATCGTTCTGGAAGCCTGTCATTGCGTTAGCGTCTCGTAGAGAGGAGGAACGACGGAGCGATCGCAAAAACCACGGGATGATGTGATTACTTCGCTCCGCTCGTAATGACAATTTAAGGGGTCTATAACGCCTAAAACCCTTGCAGATAGTACTTGTGTGTACACTGTAGCTATAGTGCAAGGAGCGTCAAGACATTTTTTGTCTAAGTTCCGCCAACTTACCAGGAATCACCTACTGTAATATCTACTACCACAGGCACAGGGTTGAGAAACTTAAGAGCCGCAGCAACCATACATCTGTGTAGCATTTTTCTCACTCGCTCAACGTCATTCTCTGGACATTCCAGGACAATTTCATCATGAACAACACAAATCAACCTTGCATTAGTCCTAGTTAACGGTTTAACCAGCTTCACCATCGCCAACTTATTAATATCTGCATTTAACCCCTGCACAGGATGATTAAGCATTTCTGCTAATCTGGGTTTATCAGCCCATCTCCGTCTTCTCCCAGCTAAAGTCCGACTTTCTTTAACACCCCGCAAATATGCTTGCTTAATCGTTTCATGCCACTTAGTCACACCAGAATAAGCATCAAAAAACCGCTTTCTAAAAGCCTTAGCTTCATCGAGTGTCATAGTCACACCATACTTAGTTTCAGCATAGATACGAAGTTTGGCAGCCCCCATACCGTAAATCAGACCAAAATTAATTGCTTTAGCCAGTCTGCGGTCTTCCTCAGTAACCTCCGTGATCAGCTTACCAGTTACCAAAGCAGCCGTAAGTTTGTGTAAATCAGCACCTTGACGGTAGGCTTGGCGCATCTTAGCATCACCAGAGAGACGAGCTACTATTCTTAATTCGATTTGCGAATAATCAGCTGTAAGTATTTGATAGCCAGGTGCAGCAATAAAACAATTTCGAGCTGCTGCATGACGTGGAATGGTTTGCAATGGTGGGTGACGACAGGAAAATCTCCCAGACCTTGCTCCTAGTTGATAGTAATTGGGGTGAATTCTCCCAGTTTTGGGGTGAATGTGTTTAGGTAAACTATCAGTAAAAGTAGTAGTAATTTTGGCAAGGTGGCGATAGTCTAAAAGAGCCTTAATAATAGGATATTCATTGGCTAAAGGGACTAAATCTTTTTGATTAGTTGATTGTACTGGAATACCCATAGCTTGGAGAGAGGCTAATACTTGTGGGGGTGAATTCGGATTAACAGTATCCGTTAGTTCTGGTAACAGTGATAGTTGAGATTTACCAGCCAAACGCAATTGTTTCAACTGTTGAAGTGCATTTATTTTATCAGCTTCTAAAGAAGCACCCAGCGTTTGCCATCTAGACAAATCAAACAACATTCCATTGAGTTCCATTTGGGCGACAACAGGCAGACAATGAAATTCCAGTTGGGCAATTTTTAGCAATTTCGCCTGTGTTAATTTTTTGACTAAAATCGGGTAAAGGTCAAGTAAAATAGCAGCGTCTGTAGCAGCATATTGTAATTGTGCTGGAGTCAGATGTTGATGCCAATTGCTGGTTTGTAATGTTTTATCTAGTTGGATACGTAACAGCTTACGAGTGATATTTTCTAAAGATGCACTGGTTTTAATGCCCGCATTTAAAACTTGGTAAGCAAGTTGAGTATCGAAGAAATATCCAAAAGGTTGAAGTCCGGCTTGAGTGAGAAATTGCCATTCAAATTTGGCATTATGAGCAATTTTTACAGCAGAATTGCAGAAGAGTTTTTTGAGGAGCAAACGATAAATTTCACTGCGTCCACCTCTGGTGCAGTGTAGTTGATTACTTTCACGATTGTGTTCTGCGCTATCGCGCACAGATATAGCTGGTAAATCAATTAGTACAACTGGGTAATTGGGTGCAGCTATTTGAATTAATCTAATTGTGTCAGTTAAAGGATCGAGTCCTGTTGTTTCACAATCTAAGGCTAATATTTTTGCATGAAACAAAGGTTTGATAACGTTTTTGAGAGTGGGAATATCTTTGACTAAAGTGTATTCTGGAGAGTAAGTCATAGGGTTTATTAATTGGGGTTTTTAGCTATAAGTATTAGCGGGTATTGTTTGATAAAAATAATTAAATTAATTCGTAATTAGTAATTAAAGCCAAAAACTGTGTTAAAGAGAGGTTTATATGAAATATTCCTCTCTTTGTAACTTGATTCAATTAACTAATTTAACGCTGATGTTTAGTTGTTTGTACAACTTGATGATGCTGGATATCCTGTTGAGAATTATGAATGGCAGTAGGAGCTAATTCTTGAATAATTGGCTTAACAATTTCTGGGGCAATCTCTAAGCGATTTTTAATCTGTGCTTGCAACCAAGCTAAAGGAACGCTTTTACCGTTAACTGTTTGTTTGATAATTAAGTCAGACTTGGGTTTTGAAACTTTTTTAATGGCACTGGCAATTTTTCTGGCTGTGCGTAAATCAATTTTATCTATGTTAAGAGTAACCGAATTATTGAGTTCAAGTTCTGGTTGTCCAGAAGTGCTATCATTTGATTGATTGCCATTGTCATTTTCAACATTGAGAGAACTATTTGAAGTATAATTATAGTGAGCAGATGGATGATAATTTTCTTGTTCAATATTGAGATTGCTATTTGTGGTATCAATAGGTTCAATGTTTGATTGCTCAGATGTTTTGTGGGCAGTACAAGATTCGACATTCAGAGCGACTTGATGCCATAAATGCACTAATCCCACCAGAAAATCAACAAGCATGATAATGGTAGAGAATGCTGTAATTACCAGGATGAGATAATTTAACCTTTCTTGAATTTGTTGAATATTCATAGTGACTAAATTGAGATTTGATTATCAAAAACAACGAAGCAATAGCTTCCATTGCACTTGCTTTCAATCAACACGATTCAATGAGACTTAGAGCATTACAATATTTGTAGATTTCGAGTATTTCATTAATTGTGGGTGGTGCGCCATTTGTGGACTGCTTGTGAGAAACAAAAATATCTGTTTAGATATTTATAGAATGCGGACACTTTCATGAAAGTGGGGTGAAACCTTCTTGAATCTTTACTTCTTGTATCGTTGGAAATTCATTAATTGAGCCAAAAGTGATGAAATCTGGTAAAGCCAATGTATCCTCAGTTTAAAACTAGAAGTTCGAGACTGAGGATTATTGGTAACTCTAAAATAAGTCCATTTGTACAGATGAATTCGATGAAGATTCAGGATGAGGAGTATTTTCAATTGAGTCTAATTTAGACTTAGAATTAACACGACGTTTACCCCATCCTTCTTGTGCTGCGTGTTTAACTATGCTGCGGCGAATTGAGTGACTAATATCGTGAAAATCATTCTTTACCTGCTGAAAATGAATGATGGATTTATTGCTAGTATCACTCGTAGTACCATCAATAAATTCATAAAAACTCTGGCAATCTTTTGGTAATTTATTGTATTTAGTTAAAACTTCATTGCCTACCCAAAGATAAAGATCAGCGTAATCTCGATGCAAAGGTGCTTCGTAAGTTGCAGGCATCATGTAAGTCAGAACTTCTGTAGCTGTGGCATACTTACCAACTTGATTTTGTTCATACTCATTGCAAATTAGTTCTAACCTGTCTTGAATACAGGCAAACTTCAGCCATTGAGGAATAGTATCACTCCAAGAATTGCCATGAATAACCAATGGACCTGCTAAATAGCGAATATGGTGTATGGAAAATTCGGCTATTTCTAATAGAGTTGCTAACAATTCTTTAGGAGTATTTAAACTAGCGAGAATTTGCAGCATTTTCAAAGTGTTGTCTGGCAGTTTAGTATTTTTATGATTATTTATTTCTGCCATTACTTCGGGTGGAATCAAGTTGATTTGTTCCATTTGTCTTCTCGATATGAGCGCATCATTAAAAATAGCCAATAGGCTAATACATAATTAGCCAATAGGTTATTGCTGTTACTCAACTCTTTTTTTATGCTGGTATTGGTACTGTTGTTCAGGTAATAGCTATGAATCAAGAACCCGCATTAAATCAAAACTCTGAGGATGAAGATAATCGTCAAGTAAAGTCTGTCAATGGTTATCAATCACCGGGTTATATTATTGAGGAGTCCAGTGATGAGGATAATGGTAATCCCTGGACAACAGACAGATTTGAAGATGGTTATCAAGAGAATATTTTTGAAATCAACTTTGGCGATACACCCTATACTGAATCAGCCGCTAATCCCAATCCTAAATTACCAGGATATGGCTCTGGTTCAGGTTACAAGTCTAAGAAAAGTCAGCAGTCAACATCTCCAGAATTAGAGTTGTAAATCGTAATAATTTAGGAGTCATGAGTGCAGTTGATTAATCATATTAACACTGAAATTACACCCCTAAGTCAAACAATCCAGCCTTAATTCAAGAAAGTACTTGACTGATTGAGGTGTAGTTGTCATCATTTAAAAACCTGGAATTATGAACAATTCAAAAAGATGGATATTTTTGCTCATTGTCATGAGTTTTATTATCTACAGTGTGACTGTGCAAGCTGCAAACAGTACATTGAATAATGGCAATCTACCAACTCGAATTGTAGAAGTTGCCAATAATGGTCAATCTCGATTACCTGCTAACAAACTTTTACTGCCAGACTGGAATCGCATTTCTCTTGACCAACTACCAGGTATCAGTCAATCTGGGGCAATTAATGGTAGTTACTACAGTCAAACATTAGGTTATGATTTGAGTCGGACTTGGACTGTGGGAATGACTCCTGATGAATATTTGAAGTTGGGAGATATCAGTGAAGCCTTGCAAGCAGAAAAGTTCTCTTTGCAAGCCATTGGAGATATCACCTCTACTGATTTAAACAAGATTGCTTTAAGTGAATTTCCTTTAATTGCAGCACAAACATTGAGTCATTTAGCCCAAGTTGTTCCTCAATTAGCTCAAACACCAGTGAAAGATATTCAACCTGTAGTTGCTTTACTGAAAACTCAAAGAATTGAAGCATTGAATTTAACATTAGCTCAGGTGTTGACACAATATGAAGTTGGGAATATAAAGTTGGGAGAAATTGACTTGTCAAAGTTTTCGTTGACTTCAATTCCCAATTTAGAAACAGTAGCAATTCAAGATTTGACCAATTGGATGAATAGCTTTGTTAAAAACATTCCTGGACTAGGACAAGTACCTTTAGGATTGATGCCCAATCCTATCAATGAAATTGGTAATTTAGTCATGCGGATTGATGCAGTTTATGGAATAGCAGAAAATCGCCGTAACAATACAATTTCTGGCTCAGATGTACAAGGTTTCTCTGTACCATGTACTCAAACAGACTGTACTTACGTAGAGCTAGATAATTTGGAAAATGTTGGTGCAAGCGATCGCTCATCTCTAGAAGGTAAGCAATGGATATCCGGTAAATACCAGGAGGTTGAGGGAGGTTGGGGCATACTCAAAGCGGTTAACAATGGACAAGAACCAACGGGACGTTTACCCTTTGGTAAAGCTTTTAAAGTTGTGGTGATGGAAACAGATGAAACCACAGATACAGTTGATACGGCTTTATATTTTCGTTTCTGCGCTTGGAGGATGGGTTGCACACCTTATTTTATTGGTCCAATTCCTTTTTTCAGCTATAAGGTGAATGCGCTGATGTTTGTAGGCAATTTGGAGAATGGGAATGAGCAGAGTATAAATACTACTTCTACACCAACAGGTGCGAAAAGAGAAGCAAGAAGTAATCCCAATCAAAATAGCACAACAAGTCAAATTAATCCTTGCACATTTACCAGTGCTAATCGCTCAATCATCAGTCAATCATTTTACGGTGTTAATTTGCCATTACTAGGAAACGCCATTGCCGAAATTGAAAGTGCTGGTAGTGGGGATTATAAAGCTGTTGGTGTGCATACCTGCGCTGATGGGGGTTTAAACTGTGGCCGAGGACTGGGACGATATCAGTTCATGAGTTACAACCCCTACGCAGTGCGGTTAATTGCTGCCAAACCGGGAGGGGAAGAGTTTCTTAATCAGGTAAGACAAGGTTATCAACCTACTGAAGCTGAACTATTTGAGTTTTTTCCTCCTGCTGATCAGGATAGGGCATTTATGACTGATATAGCCAATAAAATTCAAGTAACTCAAGGAGAAATTGACCCAATTACAGGACAATCATTCACTGGTGGACGGCTGATTGAACGGGTAGCTCAAAAGCATTTTGGTGGTGATAATAGCAAAGTTGATGCTAGTAGTTCTGATGTTTTTGGTCGTCTCAGTCTGAAAGATTATGGACAAACTGCTTTAACTCTCTATGGCAATAATAACAGTGATAATGGAACGTTGACCTGCATTCCTAGTTTAACTTCTAGATACATGAGCGATGCTCAAAACATTGGTAATTAGAAGTAGCAAATACAGCAGGAGTTATGAGTCAGGAGTGAAAGCTACTTATAACAATTATGGCTATTGTTATAGCTTATCACAACAAATAAATTTGTTTAAATCATCGTTTTTTTAGGCTCTCAAAAGTTGTAATTTCCATACTTATCACCGTGGTTTATATGACTAATTTATCTACAATCTCTATATCTTCCGAGCCAGAGACAAAGGATTTTTGTGATACTGACTTGCATTCAAAAAAGCAATTAGAGCAAGCAACAGTAGACAAGGTAGTTTCTTCTTTGTCAGTCTCTTCTGCTCAGTTTCAACCACTAAAAACAACAGGATATCAATTACCAGAACCTCCCATGAGAATACGTTATTGGGTGCATTGGTTTCGTGTTGGTTTAAGTATGTTTTTGCTGCTTTCTGTTCTCTGTGGTTTAGGAGGATGTAGTTTTAATGCAGCAACTGTGACTTGGAACAAAGCTGTTAATCTTGTTTCTAGTTCTGTTGTAGAACAGATAATTGTAGAAAATACAGACTTGAATCCTCAAGCATCTGTTGACAATATACTGGCTGTAAATGTGGCAGGAAAAGATGGCAAACTGACAATTTTTAACTTTAACACTCCAGATGTTTGTGGTGCTTTAGGTTGTCTATATGCTGGTTATTGGTTCAAACCAAATCAACCAATTACTCAGGTATTTTTGAGTTATTTAAATCCTACATTACCACCAGGAAAGCAATTATTAGCAGTAGGAGAAAATCACCATCAGCCCTTACCTTGTATCAAGGTATTGCAAACAGAAAAACAGCAATTACGACAAATGAACTTTTGTTTTAATGGTAATCGTTATCAACTTGCAGATAGTCAACTTTTGGCTACTATGAATAAATTACCAAAATAACAGTTTTATGATTCAATAAAAAGGTCATTGCAGGTATTTAAAAAACAAATTAGGACAGTCTTGATGAGAGGGAATTTCTAAGGAATAATCTTCTTCAATACAGATTTGCTGGAGTTCCTTAACATTATCAGCTTACCTGAAAATGGCTGTAAATAAAAATAAGGTCTAGTTCTTTTAGTGAGAAACCTGCCATAGTTTTTGACTACGGCAGATTTTATGTTCAACCCAGGTAATTTGATAACATTCAACTATTCGTCATCATCTAGTTCATCGTCATCGTCAAATTCATTATCGTCCAAATCGGTTTCTAAATCGTCGTTTTCATCCTCGTCATCTTCAATTACTTGAATTCTTCTGGGTGGTTTAGTTGCTGGTTTGGATTTACGGACAGTTTGAGTTTTACTCTTATTCTTGTTTGGTGGTAAAACTTCCACCTCTACAGAAGTTGATTCTCCAGGGTTAGCAGGTAGAGATTGTGGTTCATTGAAACCAGCGATAGCATCATGCTGTTGCCAAATTAAACTTTTAGTTGTGGTTTTACCTAAATAAAGTTGGGTGAAATTATCAACTGTGGGTTTAGTGTAGGCTACAGTTTTGCAACAGTTATGTTTATTCTTACCTTCACCTTCTTTAACTGCTTTAAACTCAATTTCCAGCACACCTAAACTGCGCCATTTATCACTTTTACCGCTAAATGGTACTTGGAAATAATCAGCAAAGGTTTTCTCTAATGAACGATAAAACTCTTCACGTACTGATTTAAAACTCCAGAGAGCTACATTCTTGAATCGGACAACAACAGGAGTAGTATGTAATGGTTGATTTTTGTCATCCAGAAACATGATTGCGTGTTCTGAACACACATCCATTGTTCTTTTATCAAGACTATTCCTGTAGTCATCATAAAGCCCAACAAACGAACTACCTACATCTTCTACATCTGATTTATAGCGGATATATTCTGGTGCAAAAGCTAAAACCAGTAACCGCCCTTCAGTAATTAATAATCCGGTAACATCTTCAGTTAAAGTGACAGTAGTTAAATCATCTTCTGTTGGCATTTCTATCCAACCAGCTTTTTCTAACTGGTCTTCTGGAATCAAAATTCCAGCAGGTTTATCGTTAACGACAATACCATAAGGAAGAAGTGGTTTGCGAACTTGGTTATAGCTATCATCCAAAAGTTCTGGGTCTATTTCAAATTCTTCTCCTTCAAAGTCATAATCATCAGGTTCAGTTGCTTTAGCTTTGGTAGTTTTAGGTCGAGAAGCAGTAGTTTTTGTCGTAGATTGATGGGGGCGTTTAGAGTTGTTTGTAGTTCTTGATTTAACCATTGGACTACATAAATATGATTGTCCAAAGTCTGAGGCGTTAGCCTCTAAATTCAGTTATTGAGTTTGCCTGAAATGTAGCGGTTTTAATGTAGAGAACTATAAACTTATCTAAGTTCACTTAAATTGCTCCTATTTGTTGTCTAACCCACGCACGAAATACTTTCATTGTCGTATTTCTACCATTAGTTTTACTCAACAGTAAATATTTAGGAATTGCTTGAGAAATTGGCAGGTTGGGAAAAATAGAACTGGTATTGGATTCTACATATTTACCATTAATTAGCACGTTTATTTCCACCTTTCTGCCATTCCATCGCCACAGTTCTGGTACTTTCAAAGCTTGATAATTATTGAAACGAGTGCGGGAGGTAATATCAATCTCAATCGCTAAATCTGGAGGTGGATCTATTTCTAAATCTATTCTATCTTTCCCCCTGACTTTTGCTTCATTTTGGATATAGAAGCAATCATCAGGTTCTACACCTGCATCCATGTTTTCTCTATCAAAAGTTGTAGAACCCAAACTCCAAAATTCCAGATCTAGTTCTTCTAATAAAGCTTTTACTAAGTCGCCAATAATAACTTTAGCTACTTCATGCTCTGGTAATGGAGCCATTATTTCCAACACTCCTTGACCGTAACCTAGTTTATAATTGCGATTATCTCCTAATTCTGCCAAAATACGTTTGTATGTAGACCAAGAGATATTTTTAATTAACAATTGATGACCGGGTTTAACAATTAGTTGGTTGAGTTCAAGTAACATACTCATTTTTTACCTCTTTCTTAACCTAACTTAGCCCAATCAGTATTTCTCCAGTATAGTTCATATTTAAGATGACCAAAACTAGGGCATGGGGAGGGAACAGAGAATTGCTTTTTTTCTCTAAAAATATCCAGAAGGTAATTCCCTAACTTTGACTTGGTAACTAAAATTGCTGGTAAACGCATACTCAACCGCCATGAACCTTTACCAGAAAAATCTAGTAAACACTGCTAACTCCACATTAATTGAAGTCTCAACTTACCAACCAACACTAGCCAGTATTGACTTCGGTAAATTCTTTCAACAATACAACAACCCCCAAGGTTGGACAATGATGGCTGGACTGCTGGTAGTTTTAATACTACTGCAAATCAGTGGTACGGGTAAAGGCAAAATCACCACTGGTAAAGTCTGCGGTATCAGCGAAAAACTAGCAGCCACTAACCTCGCATTTAAGCAAATCCAAGAACACAAACACAATAAAGTTACCTTGTGGTCTGGTACTCCCCGTTACTGGACAAAAGGCAAGTGGCGGGGGTTACTGGTAAACCTGCAAACCATGCTAGGTGCAGCACCTACAGTTTGGTTTCCTCATGCCGAACGGGGAACACTGGTAATAGGTGCGCCTGGTTCTGGAAAAACTTACTCAACTATCGACAGGATGCTAGAAAGTGCAATGCAGCAAGGGTTCCCGATTTTACTCTACGACAAAAAGGGAGAACAAATGCGGCTCCACGCCCCTCTAGCAGCACGTTATGGCTACAAAGTCCGAGTCTTTGCCCCCGGTGAAGCTTTTAGCGGTGTCATCAATCCCCTAGATTTTATGCGGGATGCACGGGATGGGGTGATGGCTGGGGAAATTGGTCAAGTCATTAACCGCAATGCTGCTAGTGGGGGTAAAAGTGACGAGTTTTTTGCTAAAGCCGGGGATTTGTTAGCAAAAGCATTATTACAGTTAGTCAAGGGTTCACCTTACCCAGATATGGCGATGTTGTATGCAGTGTTGCGGTTGCCAAAATTGGTACAACGCCTTGATCATGCGGTACAGTCCAAACGGTTGGATGAATGGGTAGCTACTTCGTTTATTCAATTTTTGAGTGCTAAGGATGCAGAAAAAACCGTTTCTGGGATTTTGACCACAGCGGCTGGGACTTTCTCATCTTTTATTCAAGCTGATTTGTTACGGGCATTTATCGGTCAATCGGATATTCCCACTCAGCTATCAGGTAGAGAAATGGTAGTATTCAAGCTAGATGATGAACGTCGTAGTGTGGTTGGTCCTTTACTGGCAGCAGCAATGCACTTAATGATTGTCGGTAATTTGAGCCGTCCCCGTAAAGACCCGTTGATTATTTCTTTGGATGAATTACCATCAATTAAGTTAGACCGACTGCCTCAGTGGATTAATGAATACCGTTCTAATGGTGCTTGTTTTATCTTGGGTATTCAAAGTTTAGAGCAGCTTTACGATATTTATGGGGATAAAATGGGAAGTGCCATTGCATCAGCTAGCAGTACCCATGTTTTATTTAATCCTGGTAACTATAAAACTGCTGAGGATTACTCAAAGCGTTACGGCGAAAAGGAAATATTAATTAAAAATCGGACTACTGGGCGTTCTTTGGGCGGACAAATGAGCCATTCAATTAGCTGGAGTGAGAATTTACAAAAGATGCCTGTGATTAGTGCAGATGAAATTCTTAAGTTTCCCCAAGGTAAATGTGTAATTACCAGTCCCGGTTACAGTTCCGGGGGACAAGCATCAATTCCCTATCCTTTAATTATTCCTGTGTCGAAAACAGATGAAAAACGAGCTAAAGAAAGTGAAGGTCTTTGGGAAACACAAGTTAGACCTGCGTTAGAAAGTCAGGTGACAATTCCTGATATTAAAATGCTCACACAGGCATTGTATGACCGCATTGAGGAAGCAGGACGGATGTTGCCATTACCAGAGGAAGATGTAGCCACAGTCCAGGAGTCTAGTAATCATCAAGAACCTGATGTTTTGGAGAATTTTTCACCACGAGTTTATCAAACTCCGGGATTGCAAGGATAAGAGTTTGGGAATAATTATAGGGCTAGACGGTATCGCAGGACAAACGCATCTAAATTCTGTAATCCATGCCCAGTAAGGGTTTCAGATTTTCGTTACAAAAATAAATAATGCTTGAAACCTTTATCCTGTAAGCATTCTAACAATAAGGTGCGTTTGCCCTGGACGGTATCGCTAAACGAGTGCTAATTTCTTATTATCTTTTAGCCTTAACTTTTTTCAGTGCAGCAAGTCGTACTTCTGCATTGAGTAAATAACCAAAACCTACCTTCTCTAAACGCTGGACAAATTCCTCGCTTGTATTGCCCAGTTTACTAGCTGTAGCATCCAAATTCCAATTATGATCCGCTAATTGACTCAACAAATAAACTCGACGAGTCTGCATTCCTGATAAACGGTAAGTTTTCAAATACTCCAATTCACCATTTTCTCGAATAATCGCTTCCCCAATATGATTTTCTTCTTTAGGATTGAGGTCAGTAATAAATCGTTGTAAAACAAACGAACCAGCAGTATAAACTTTTTGAGAAATTAACTTGCGTCCTAACAGTCCTTCTGCCATGAACCCCTGAAAGGATGCCCAATCTGAACGCATATTTTCTACTGCTGCTCTCAAAGCTGTTAAATCATTAATTTTTGATTCATCTAAAGATACATTCATTGGGAAAATAGTATCGTGCAATAAAGCATATTGGTACAATAATTCACCATAAAAATCTTCCAACAAACTATTGTGTAGAAGGCGATAATCTTCTGGTGTGGGAACTACAAAAGCTGATGCTAATGCTTCAGCCACAAATACCAATACTCCTACTTGTTGAGAGTGGATTTCAAAGACCCGCAAAGCATCTTCAAGTCCAGCAATATAACGTCCACTAAAAGAACTTTCCATGCGGCTACCCAGACCATGAGAAAGGGCATATTTAGAATATTCACGCCAAGCAATATCAGGAGCCTTAAAGAACATTGATAAAAAGCCTTCCATTGCTAAATGTAGTGGTAAAAATCTCAGTTGATTACTAGATTCCCGCTTGACCATGCGGTGCATTAATCGAACACTAGCACAATTACAATTTAACTGCTTACTATCTGTTTTAAAAATCTGCCCTCCAAAAGTACCCATAGCACTACCATCATCAGTCCAAGATAATACTAATCCATGAGGAATATAGGAGAAATATTTCATTCCTGGCGCTGTCATTTCTCCTGCTAAGGAAACAACTGTTAAATCTTCGTTATAATTACGACGAAATAAGCGCAAATCGTCACGAACCTGACGACGCAATAATGGCACAATACGGACTGAACCCCATATCTGAGAAGGGGCAATTTCTAATCCTTTGAGTGATATATCTGCTAATAAATTACTTTTGGATGCCATAGGATGGTGTGCCTATTTTTATTGAATCTTTCATATTAATTTTTTTACTAAGCCTAACATTTTCCAAGCTTTCCCAACCTTCCTCCACATCCACCTGTATTATCAGGGTTTATTATTTTGATATTTTCATCTTCTGGCGTGAGATTGCCAATTACTTGAATATTCGTTCGAGATAATATTATTTTAAGTAATTCGCTTTTTTGTTCGTCGCTTAATGGTACTGGATATTTACCCTTTACTTTATTTTTTATTTTTGATTGAATATCTGGTGTTAGTAATTCTAAATCAAAGTCTACTCTATCACCATTTTGAGAAATAGGTAAAAAAGAATACTCATCTGGATTATCAAACCATTGTCTACTCACATAGGTATATTTTCCAGAATGTTGTCCAAGAAAAGGGTACTTAAAATGTCTCTCCCATAGTGTAGATTTATTGTTTTTATAATGTTCTTTGAATTCTTCAGGTATTTCTTGCTGGTTTTCCGTCCAATGAGCAACATGATCTACAACAAAAACTGTATCTAGCTGAATCATGTTTTTATTGGCAGCATCTCCACTACAGAAGAAAAGATATGATCCTGCTGTTACATAGGCAGCTTGAGATTTAGGTTTTCTTATTAATTGAGTAGCATGACAATAGGAATAAAGCCACCTATCTGAAAATACGAAAGGGTCTTCATTTTCACAGGGTTCATCTACCCAAACATTACCTTTCCAATCTATAAGTTGATTATCAGTCAGAGCTTGACATTGTACTTCAGTTTTTTTCCTAGCGTAGTCAGGATGAAATATTAAATAATGCAACGCTTTCATAAGTTATTTAAAAGCCATTTAAAAAGTAAGAATTTTAATGATTTGATGATGCAATAATTTGAGGATAAAGTTACCAAAATTTTATTACAACCTATCCACTTAACATTTGCTTGACTCGCGCTGCTAAATATTCCTCTAGTTCGGCTAAAGATGCAGAACCTTCAGCAAATCGGGCAAAGCCTAGCATTGTCGGTAAATCTTCTGCATCTCGTAATCCGACTGTGGGAATTGCGGGACTGAGGGGATGTAAGGAAAAGTCATCGGCATTGTAAACAGGATTACAATGCACAATGGAAGTTTTTTGTTGAGGGTCTAAATGATGACGATATATACGCAGAATTTCCGATGCTCCATTGGGGGGGTCGTTTTCCCAACCGTCGGTGATGATGACTATTAAATCTGCACCCCAATCTAAAGCATCCAGTAGAGGTGTAGCTAAGTCTGTTTGTCCACGAGGGAGAATCAGCAGTGGATCATTGGTTGATGTTGTCCAAAAGGCTTGGTATTCCTGAGATGCGGCTTTGAGTAGGTAATGAGTGGCTAAGGCTACCCCTAGAGGACGACGATGTTTTTCGGTGGAACCCGAACTGGAGTAACTGCAATCTAGGACTGCTGCTACTCGTCTTAGTTTGAGGGGTGATTTTTTTAATGTGAAAGCCGCAGATTTTTCTAATGCTTGATTGAAGATATCCCACTGCTGTTTGCGAGTTTCTAATGGTAAGGATAGGATATACAGCACCAAACGAGTTAGGGGGAGACGACCTAAATTGATGTTGATTTCTACTTCTGTGTGGTTAGCTGAAGTTTGTAAGCGCAATTTTTCATTCAATGTCATTTGGTCTTGAATACGGGACAAGAAGACCTCACGTTTAATTCCGTGTTTTATGGCTAAACCTTCAGCAACGGTAAAGGGTAGCTGATAAACGGCTTCAGCACTATAGTGTGCTTGGCGAAATGTCTCGAATAATTCGGTTTGATAAACTCGCTGTTTCCATTTACCAAAGAGGAAATTACCTAATTCTCCTCTGAGGGTGAGGTGTGCATGGGAGGCGATCGCGCGAAATTTGGAGCGATACTTGACAGCATCAAAGTTAATGTCGCGTCTTTGCTGGAGATAGTCACGAGCGATCGCTCGGCTACGGCGATTATTAATACCTCTTTTCCGTAATTGTTGCAATACATCCCAACCTCGTTGTGGTGGTAGGGCTGCTAATGCGGCGGCTATTAATGTCCCTTCTTCTTGGCGATGTTCAGGGGATGTGTGTTTTCCGGTTGCTAGTAATTTGAGAATAATCTGCGCTTGGTTGAAGTGGTTAATCCCTGCTGCCAATGTCCGGGTATAAAGTAAGCGGTAATTACCTAAAATATAATCATGTAAAAAGTCAATAGATACACGCTGCCCGTAACCATCACTGTAAAATTCACGCTGTCCTGTGCAGGAAAGGCAGGCATTAATGAACATGACTAAATCTTCCCTGGCCACCTGCTGATGTTGTTTAGTCCAATTAATGTTCATTTGTGGCATAGTGGCTTGCTTTCCAAGGGTACTGTTCGGGGAATGGCGGCACGACCAGCTAGGATAGCTACAAAGGCTAGATTCGGAAGTCATACCAAAGTCCCGCAAACAGTATTAATGACTATTTTAAGTTCTAATTTATCAAATAGCTACAGGAATACAACGAAATTTTACTAACAAAATCAAGAATCTAACTTCTATTAGCTAAGGAAGGCATTCGCCTCTTAAATGTTGACTTCAGAAATATTGTCTAAATTGACCATTGCAGATATTTGTTGATTGACTTGATTTGATGTTAAATTATTATCTTGAGTTTGACTGAGTAATTTAATTAACCATTTTTCAGTTTGTTGATGCAATTTTTGAGTCCAGTTTATATCTAACCTTTGCGCTGGTTTTATGGGGTCTACTGCTACAATTACAAGTTGTATTTGGTTAGGGTCAACTGAATATTGAACAGTTGTAGTCCACAACTTTACTCGGTCTTGCCAGCTTAATTTAGGATAGCGCACAGCCCATTCATAAAGTCTGGGAATACCCCGTTTAAATGCTATATTTGTGGTGACTTGAATAAAGTAATTATCGTTATTAATCATTAGGGAGGCAATGACTCGGTTATCAACTAATAATTTCTTCCGATATTGAAAGATTTCTGGTGCAAGTTCCTGTACTTGAGCAACCCATTGAGCAATTTGAGGATGGGCATTTAATAAAGTTTCTACAGGTAGTTGTAAAAATAATTGTTTCATCAGCAAATGGAAGTTATCTGCAATAATAGAATCAAAAGCAGAGTGATTTTGATGGTGTTTTTGCTGGGGAAATAAAAGTTGTTGCTGTGTTTTATTAATTTGTTGAATATCAGCCAGATTAATTATTGGCATGGTTGGGAGAAAATTGCATCTCTCCCAGGCAGCGGTTAGCTGCAAATTAATTATTTTGATTAATCTTGCTTAAATTTATCACTAATTTGGCGCGAAAAGTTATTTATTCAGGGAATTTGTAAATAATTCCCTCTTGGTCGCTGGTTTCAAAATTCGCATTTAGTTGTTTGGCTTTTTCGTCTAGATATTGTTTTGCCTCTTCTATAGATATTTGAGCAAATAAAGCAAATTTGGTAATTGTAACTCTTCCTTCTTCTTGTTGTAATAACCGGAGAAAAAGTTGCTCTCTTTCTAACTGAAATTGTTTAAGTTTTTGTTGGTGTTGTTGGTGTAAACTCCAGATTATCCATGTTCCTATAGTTGTTGATGGTATACCAAATACAACTATTGCTGCTAATGCCCCTTCTTTATCCTCCTTGGATTTATTAGAATCAATTAATTCCATAGTGCCTAGTAAGAGGATAGCTAGACCAATTATTAAGAATGAACCTGCAAATATTTTTTTTAGTAGTTTCATAAATTTTTTTCAGCAAATATCCAATAAATCAGCATCAGTCAGGGTAGTTGATTATGCAATAGATTCAGATAGCAAACCTGACATATCCAACACTCGTTCAGACCAAATACCAGATTGTTCTGCAACTTCAGCACGCAGTTTTTCATTTGCCCAAATGTCATCCCAAGTTAATTCCCACATCGCTAGTTGAACTTGAATATTCACCAATTCCTCAGCTTGAAGAGGTTCTATTTCTGCTGCTGTCCATTCGATAAACCACTTTGTTTTTGAAATTACATTTTTCACTGCTTCTTTATAAGCAATTTGGGAAAAAGACTTAATTCGTGCTAAATTAGCTGCTATATGTCCTAAGCGATTTGGTATTTCATTAAGTTGAAAGCGGGTTTGTTTTTTATCTAAATTCTGGTTCATAACCACCTATCAATCTTTGGGTAATTTATGTAAAACGTTCTCGTATCTTTGGGTATTGAATTATCATCGAGCGATTATTTTGACGCTTGGCGAATATTAATAATTGACTCGTCAGCCATTTTTTGTATAAAGCGCGATTAGGTGAAAAACTCCTTCAGCCACGACTCATTAATCTGTTCTAATGAATCCAGTTTGACATCTGCGAGCGCAAATCGGGGATCTTCTCTTTCTTCTAATGCTGGGACGGCAATACATCGCATGGAAGCTGCTTTAGCACTGATGATGCCGCGAATAGAATCTTCAAACGCCACACACTTTTGTGGATGCACACCGAGACGATGGGCAGTTGTCAGATACACCGCTGGATGGGGTTTGCCAAATTCCTCTGTCTGAGCAGAACTGACAACATCGAATGTGTCTTGCAAATCTAGCTTATTTAGAACTACCTCAATGAGACAGATGGGCGATGAGGTAGCCAATCCCAAGGGCAAGTGCATCTGCTGGCATAATTGTATAATTTCAGTTGCACCAGGCATGGGCTGTCCGAGAGTTGCTACAAGTTCGCTGACACGATTGATAATCCGTTCAGCTACCTCAGACTGACTTGTACCTGTCCAAGGAAACCTTGCATACCAATAGCTGACAACCTCATCGCAACGCAAACCCATTGTCTGATTGCACATACTCTCTTGTAGTGGCACTCCCAAGTCATTAAATACCTCTACTTCTGCTCTGTGCCAAAAAGGCTCGCTGTTGATCAGCAAACCGTCCATATCAAATATTACTGCCGTATCTATCATAAAAACCTCTGGCAATGCTGGAAAATTATTTGGTGAGCCTCTCCAGGTACAGGCACATATTAAATCCTACCCTGTGAGTACGTTGTTAAGGGTAGGTATTTTCGCAAATTCAACAACTATAAAATGCTATGTTTCAGGTATAGCAACTGCATCCAACAACACCAACCCCATCTGCTTCAATAAAGCAGTATTCCCATCAGGACAACCATGTTGAATTAGACACTTAGCACAGCCAGTATGACAATTACAATCTCGTGCGATCGCCCTACCAACATTAGCAAGTTTTGGCAGATGTTTAAACACAGCTTCAGCCGCACCATTGCCGCCGTCACTGGTATCATAGAAGTAACCTGTGTAATTGTTATTTTCCTCTAATTCCTTCACCACTGTAAAATTCACCTGTTTGGGGTCAATTTTAGCTACAAGCTGTAATGCTCTCATAATTTGATGTCCAAAGCTGTGCATAGCAATGAAGGGACTGGAATATTCCCACAACTGTTGATAACCAGAAGGTATCGGTTCTTGACTGCGGGTTAAACTGGTTCTAGTTTCTTTAGCAAACTGTTGGATGTATTCCCGCGCACTTGAGTTAATTGTTACTTTCACCATAGGGGCGGAAAATTGAGTGCGAAAAGGCTGCTCAAACTTGGCTTCTGACAGGGTTTTGACAATTACAGCTTTGCGGGTGAGTTTGCGACATAGGGGACAACGCTGTTGTTGAGGTAAGGGTTCTTTATAGTTGAGACACCGTTTATTCAAACAAGTCTGCTCGTAAATTTGCGTCATTAAACTGTAACCGCTGGTAATGTGTTTAACTTCACCAAAACTCAGTTCTAGGGTTAAGTATTCCTGACATTCTTCAACTTCAGATAAAGGTGCAGGGTGCGAAACTTTCTCCTTTATTCTCTGTTCCTCCTTCACAGATTTTTCAATGACTACAATAGACCTCTTGTGAGAAACTTTCCCCTTTATTTTCTGTTCTTCTTCCTCCTGTTTCTTTTCTTCCATATCATCTGAAGAAAACAGCAATGGTAAATTCACTGGGTCAGTCAACACAGTTAAACTACTGGTTTGTGATACTGTAGTTGCAACTGTAAAAATTGCCTTATCTGTTATTTGTTTTAAAATCGCTCGTTTACTGTTAAGGTCTAAGGAAATACACTGATAAGTTAGCATTTGTCCCTTAGCATCTTGTCGTTTATAAATAGCTTGGGGATGTACTTCTCGATGAGCGATATCTTCAGATATTTCCTCTAATTCTTCCCCAGAAACGGCATCTACTAATTTGATAGTTGTTTGCGATAAACCACCCCGAAAATTCACATCTTTGTGGGGATAACCTTTAGCCCATAAGCCATTATGACCTTTGTGTAAATGTCCTTGGGCTAATAACAGTTTGGCAACATCAAAAGCGGCTGCACCAAAATAGTGTTTAATTTTGTTAGTGGGAATGCCTGTTTCTGCGGCTGCACACATCAAATGTTTGGCTGCAAAGATGGGATATTCATCATTAAAAAACACTTCTTCAGATTCTCCAGATACCAGCATTTCTGGATGTTCTGCCACATAACAGTCTATGGGGTTGAAAGCATTGGGAAGCAGCACTGTGAGTCCTGGTTGAGAACGTCCGGCTCGACCACTGCGTTGCTGATACGCCATTTTGGAACCTGGCCAGCCACGCAATACACAACATTCTAATTCTGGTAAATCAATTCCTGCTTCTAAGGCTTCTGTGGCAATTATCCACTTAATTATACCAGATTGAAGTTGATTAACTACTTCGGCTCGACGCTCGGCAGTAATACCACTGTAAAATGCGGTGACTTGGTTTGATTTTAACAGTTCTGTAACTTCTCGCACACTGCGCCGGGAGTTACAAAAAGCGATTCCTGATTTATTTTGATTGAGTAAAAATTGAATTATTCGGGCAGTATCCGCAGTTAAATTGTAACTTGGTTGGGTGACAATTATTTGTCTGGGTGGTGAAGCTGCGCCACTTTTGCGAATCCAAATTAAGGGTTTGGGGTTGAGTTTAGTGGGTTTTAAACCGGAGATTTTCAAAGCTAATTGTTTAGGATTTCCACAAGTAGCACTGAGGAAGATAAATTGCAGTTTTTGGGAGTCACCACCGTAATGATCTACTGCTAGTTTGATGCGGCGAATTAACCAAGCCATATTTGCGCCATAGCTACCGGAAAGGGTGTGTGCTTCATCAATTAAGATGTAGCGTAATCGTTGATAAAAGTTTGCCCAATTTGGTGATTTCCAAACTTGTTTAAGTTGGAAGTGAATTAATTCGGGAGTGACTCCTAATATATGGGGTTCACTGGCAAGGATTTGTTCTCTTTCTGCTGATTTAATATCTCCTGTGATCATTGCTAAGACTGGGCGATATTTTGGAGGTATGGTAGAAAGTAATTGTGAGATTTTATGGAATTGGTCTAGTGCTAATGCTCGCAGTCCATAAAATGCTAAGGCTCGGTGTTGTTGAGTGATGCAACCTTCGATAATGCCGGGGTATGTGCTGAGGGTTTTACCACTGGCTGTAGGTGAGGTGAGGATGAAACTTTTACCTTTTCTAATTGCTTGTAAGGCTTTGATTTGAT
The DNA here is from genome assembly GCF_051781005.1 of Anabaena sp. WFMT. Lineage (NCBI taxonomy): Bacteria > Bacillati > Cyanobacteriota > Cyanophyceae > Nostocales > Nostocaceae > Anabaena > Anabaena sp. WFMT. The sequence continues at coordinate 176,878 of NZ_JBPWOA010000057.1, forward strand.
GGGAGTAAAGTTGGGTAATTCCTAGTGATTGTAGGGCTTTTATTAGTTGTTTTGGTAGGTCGTTGGGGATGGTTTTGAGGTTGGGTGCGGTGGCGGGAATTGTTTGTTGATAGAGTATTTCTTCTCCTAGAAATTCGGTGATTTCTGTTGGTTCTGGGGGATGGTGATTTGAGGGGGAATTTTCGCCAATGGGTGTGGTAAGTGGTGTCCACAGGCTTTGTAGTAATAAGCTGTAATTGGGTGTGTTCATGATGGTGTTTTTTGAACATTTCCCTCATAAATCCCCCAGTGGGGGAAGATGTTAAAATGGGCAATTTTTTTAGCAGGCGCTAAAGACTAATATCTTGGTGATATAATATACGATATGTAATTTAAATAAATCAATTATTAGCTTATTAAGGAATAAGTCATGGAACTCAATAGTCACAATTTAAAGCCTACTTCATCTGATGTACCTCAATCGCCTCCAAGGTACTGGACAAATACCCGTGACGAAATACTCTCGTGGTTGAATGAAAATAATAGCTCTCTAGCAGATTTGTATAAAGGCGCAGTTTACTTAACTTTTGGAAGCCTAATTCCTGGTAAATTAAGATTTATATCTCATGCTGTTCGTGAAATTCGTAATAGATTACCTGATTCTATTCCTAAAATAAGTAAAACCCTTGTATATCAAGATGAGGTTGGAAAAATAGAAGCTATTTGGGAGAGTAATGGCTTTGATTTAGATGAAATACCTCCAGAAATTACTATTAACTCTCATCTATTTAGTGAAATTCAACAGCTTATAAAAAAACATAAAGCGGTAAGGGAAAATAACCAAGAAAGAACCTTTAAATTTTTTGAGTTATGTATTTCTGATAATCAACTTGATCGAAATATATTAGAACCAATAGTCAATCATTATTGGGACATAACAGAGTGGTTTATGAAAAAAACACATGAACCAGGTAAAACACATGATAAAAGTAAACCTAAATTAGCTCCTGATGATCAAGAAATACGTTATCAATTTGAGCAATTTGAATCATTTCTTTCTACTTTTTCTCAAAAGTTTTATACTACGGTAGATAAACTTGATGAGATATTAACAGAAGACAATCCTCAGCAGATAGAGAAAGTTATAGGATTGCTAATACACCCACAGCATTTTAGTTACTTTTTCAATCGTCTGCAAAATCCCGATTGGATTGAACCATTAAATAATAAAGGATTTTTCAAGAATCCTCCACAAATTATTGAGGATACTAATCAAGGTACTATCAGCTTTCCTTTGTGGCCTCAGTCTAGATATTTAGCACGAATAGCTAAAGACAAACCAACAGAGGTACTAGAAATTGTACGACGAATAAAAAGCAATAATCCTCGTATTTATGAAGATTTTGTTGATGCTGCACTTCAGATGCCTCTGCAACAAGCAGTGCAATTAGTTCCTAAAGTTAAAATTTGGATAGAATCGTCATACTCATCATTTCTATTTCCAGAAAAAGTTGCTGATCTCATAATTCATCTTGCCAAAGGTGGTCAGCATGAAAAAGCACTAGAACTAGCTAGAACATTACTTGTTGTTATGCCAGATTCTAGTTTGAATAACAGTGATAACAGTGTCTATATTCCCTCTCCCAAACCACGAGTACGCTTTGATAACTGGAATTATCAAGAAATCATTAAAAAATATATTCCAGAATTAGTCAAAATAGTGGGTGAAAAGGCGTTGATTATGCTAATTTTCCTGCTTAATGATGCGGTTAAGTTCTCTATTTCTAATTCAGAATTTCAAGAAAAAGATAATAATTCACCTATCTTGGAAGATAGCTCACATTACTGGCGATATGCAATTGAGGATCATCCTCGAAATCATGATCCTTATGATGTTACAGAAATTTTGCTACAAGCAGTAAGGGATACAGCAAAACAAATATTAGAACAAGATCCAACAAAAATATCAACTATTGTTCAGAAGTTGGAGCAGAGACGTTGGCGAGTTTTCCATCGCATCGCACTTTACCTAATTCGTGAATATAAAGATGTAGATCCTAATTTACTAATTGAAAAATTGGTTGATTCTAATCGTTTTACAAAAACTAATCCTTACGAAGATAACGATTATGAATATGTACAACTGCTAAAAGAAAATTTTGATAAACTTCCTTTAGATAAACAAGAACAGATTTTAAGTTGGATTGATAATCCTCAAATAGATTGGGATTGGCTAGAAGATCAAGCCAAAAAAGCTAAATGGGTAAGACAGTGGCAGCAAGAAAAGTTGACAATAATAAAAGATAGTCTTTCAATATATTGGCAAGAACGGTATCAACAATTAGTTAATGAGTTTGGCAATCTTGAACTTACAAATATTTTTGCTAGAGGTGTAAGTGAGGCTAGATTCTTAGGAGTTAATAGTCCCATAACTGACTCAGAATTAGAATCTATGAGTATTGAGGAGATAATTATCTTCCTTAGAACATGGGAGCCAAAATCTACAGATATATTTGAATTTGAAGAACCATCACGATCAGGATTAGCATCTGCTCTCGCAAGACTAGCTGAAAAATATCCTGAACGTTATGCACAAGGGGCAGATAAATTCCAATGTCTATACCCAACATATATATCTAATTTTCTTAGAGGTTTGCGTCAAGCTTTAAATAACCAATCCAAACAACAGCAAGAAATAAAAAATTTTTATTGGATATCTGTTCTAAGTCTTTGCAATTGGTTAGCCGAAAAATCTACAGAATTCAATCAATCTCTGTCAATTTATGACGAAC
>NZ_JBPWOA010000058.1:0-37295 GCF_051781005.1 Anabaena sp. WFMT
TCCTCGAAGCGCAGTTCAAAGTTGCTGTTACCTACATCAGAAACTTGTAAGGAAGTAGGAGAGGAGAGCAGCAATTGTGACAGTGGTACTGTACTATTCCGTAAACCATCGAGAGTACCATTTTGTACTAATAGGAGGCGGAAGCGAATACCAGCATCGAGGTCTAGAGTCCGGGCAAGTTTGCTATTAAAACCTTTAGGTGAATTTCCTAGAGTTGAGAAGATACTGCGAGAACGTGCCAGTACGGCTTGAGTGTAATTGGCATCTTTGGGCGCAATGCCGTTAATAGTACCTTTGTCATCATCTACGGTAAACAGTCCGATTTCGTTGACAACATTAGGACTAGAACTCTTGAGGAGAAACTGTACAGGAGTTGCAGCACCCTGAAGGTTGAATACACTATCAGGATTATCTGGTATCAGAGTAATTTTAGTTTCCTCTACCTCATCCCCAAGCTTGACGACAAAGGCATCTATACTGCCAGCACTGGTGAGGCTAGTATTACCAAAGGTGGCAGTATTCGAGAAGCCTCCCGTAGCGTAGATGCTACCCTTGCCGTCGCTGGTGATGCCAATACCGAGGTCGAGCGATGTACTGCCAAATTTCTGAGCCGATAGGACATTACCATTGCTGTCAAGCTTGGCAATGAAGGCATCAGCATCACCTGTACTGGTGAGGGTGGTGCTACCAAAGCTGGCAGCGCCACTGAAAACTCCCGTAACATATACATTACCCAGTCCATCAGTGACGATTCCTAAACCTTCATCAACCCCGGTACTGCCCAAATTCTTTGTCCACAAAGCTTTACCATTATTGTCAAACTTGGCGACAAATACATCTTCATCACCTGCACTGGTAAGGGTGGTACTGCCAAAGCTGGCAGTGTCTCGAAATATTCCCGTTACGTAAATGTTACCTGCTTCATCAGAGGTAATGCCAACCCCTGAATCAGAAAATGTACCACCCAATTTTTGCGCCCACAGGAAGTTTCCACCGCTGTCAAGCTTAGTGATGAAAGCATCTTGATTCCCCGCACTGGTAAGGGTGATATTACCAAAGGTGGTAGTACCAGAAAAATATCCTGTGGCATAGGTGTTACCTGCTTCATCAGAGGTAATGCCAATACCTCTATCAGCTGAAAAAACACCACCCAAGTTTTTTGTCCAGAGGACGTTACCCTTGTTGTCTAGTTTAGTGATGAAAGCATCATCGCTGGTATAGGTATTTGTGGGTCCGTTAATATTCCCAGGTAAACTTATTGTATTTAGTACGCCAGTAACATAAGTGTTGCCTACTCCATCAGTAGTGATGCTGTAGCCAGAGTCAGACGACGTACCACCCAATTTTTGCGCCCAGAGAAATTTGCCACTACTGTTGAGCTTAGTGATGAAGACATCCTCATTACCTGCGCTGGTGAGAGTAGTGCTGCCAAAGGTGGCTGTACCTGAGAAAAACCCTGTGGTGTAGCTGTTACCAGAGTCATCGACAGTGATGCCAAAGCCTTCGGCAGACGATGCTCCAACCAATTTTTGCGCCCACAAGACGTTTTTATTGCTGTCTAATTTGGCGATGAAGGCATCGCTAGAACCCAAACCTGTGTGGGTGAGGGTAGTATTACCAAAGGTAGCTGTACCGTTGAAAGCTCCTGTGACATAGGTATTACCTGAAGTGTCGGCCGCGATGTTCCAGCCAGTATCAGGTAATGTGCCGCCAAATTGCTGCGCCCACAGGACGTTGTTGATGTTGCTCATCATAGATATGTATTAGTTGCTAGTAAATTTCTTTTGCCGTTAATTTTTCGGCTCAAAGTTTAGTTTGTGGAATTTCTGCTTGACGACCAGTGATTTTTTCTAATTGCGATCGCATTTCTCTACCAGTTTCTCTCCCGACAAATACCCTTAAAGAGTTCACACTTTGTTCTTTGCTGGTATCTTGGGGAGTAGTTAATGTATAATCAAATTCAATTTCTGATACCTTTTTGTTGGGAGTGAGTAGCAAACCAGCAACTCCAAATAGGATAGTGTTGACAACCTTTGCCCCTGTGTTGCCCTTTTCGTCTTCACGATATTGAATTCTACTCACGCTAGTTGGGGTTATCTGTACGGTACGAGTAGATTTTTTATCGTTAATAATTTCTAGTTCTTTGCCAGTTTCTTGGTAGATGGTAATGCCTGTATCATTGACAGTAATCTTACAAAGTCCTCGGCTTTCCACTTCATTATTTTTAAAGATACAGTCACCCATTTTTCCGATTCGATCATCCAAAGCTACAGGCGTTTCGTAACCCTGACATTGGGAATTGAGGGGAAAGCGAGAACATAGCTGGTATAGCTTTTTTCCATCTAAAGCATGAGCAGCGGGTATAAAGACTGCCTCGACTAGCAGCAGGGGAATACATACAATCCCAACAACTTTAGCTCTTGGTAAGATTTTTAGACGGTTAGCAATAGCTGCACTCGCTGTAGGCATCGCTCTCCCAACAGAATTAGTAAAAGCAGTTGAGATCAAACGCTTCATAAGTGTTTTCCGTAATACGTAAGGGAATACTCTGAATATGACGGATTGAAATTTGTTATTCTAGTTAAGTTTCAGTTCACTACAAGACTGATCTAAAATTGAGCTTGACAGATTTGGCACAAGCCCCTAATAATCTCCCATGCCTAGTCTCAAACTCTCAGTTACCGGACTGCAAATCATCAAACAAGCTCGGAAAGAAAAAGGATGGACGATTGATAATCCTTGCTGGTTAGAAGCAGCAAGTCAAATTATCGAACCTGGACGGAACTGGGAAAATGCGGAAGTTTTTGCAAATGGTGTATCCTTACCCACTTGGAAACGATTTTTGAAAGGTGATGCCATTGATGCCTCAGTATTCAAAGCGTTTTGTCAAATTTTGGGGCTAAATTGGCAAGACGTACTGGCACGTTCTCTGCATTTTTCTGTATCTAGTACAACCCAAATCCCTAATATTCCCTTGTTTTTTGGGCGGGGTTACGAACTGCTAACTCTAACCCAAGCAATTGAACAAAAAATACCCTTAATTGTGATTACAGGGATTGGTGGTATCGGCAAAACGGCTGTAGCTTCAAAACTTGCCCAAGCTATGCAGTCTAGGTTTCAACAAACGCTGTGGTTTTCTTTTCACCGCACCTTACCAACAACAGATTTGCCATTGCTACCACCGAAAACACTACTAATTTTTGATGGTTGGGATGGAATTTTGGGGGGCGAGCGCGCTGGCAAATATCTTCCGGAATATGTTTCCTATAGAAGTTTTCTGGAATCGGTAGTGCAAACACCCCATGAGAGTTGCGTAATTTTGACTAGTCGTGAACAACCAGAAGGATTAAATAATTTAACGGCAAATGGTGCGGTTTTTTTGCCTTTGGGTGGACTGATGGAAGGCGCAATTGAGCTTTTACAGCATCAACGACTGATATTTGATGCCGAACAATGGATGATTTTGGTAAATCAATATGGTGGTAATCCCTTATTTTTGAACATGGCAGCAAATTTAATTCACGAATTATTTGCTGCGAATGTGGGAGAGTTTCTAGCTTCGGGAACTATTGTCGCTGGTGAATTTGAGCCACTGGTGACGCAATGGCTGAAACACATTTCGTCTCTGGAACAAACCCTACTTAAATGTTTAGCTACAAATCCCCAGGGATTGACTCGTGAGGAGATACAATTAAAACTGACAAACTATGACTCAACAGGAAATATTTTATCTGCGCTTTTATCTTTAAAACGACGGGCATTAGTAGAAACCCTGAAAGCAAATTCACAGGAATACTTTATTTTGCAGCCTGTTATTCTAAAATGCGTACAACGGTTGTTTACTGAAACAGTGCTGAGTGCTGAGTAAAAAAAAGCAATTACGAATTACGAATTATTTTAAGTTATGGCTTACTGTATCAATCCAGATTGTTCACAACGAAAAAATCCTGATAATTGTGCAGTATGTCAAGGTTGTGGAACACCACTTTTGCTACAAAACCGCTATCGGCTTATCTATCCTCTGCAACTTGAGGCGCATAGCTATACAGAAGTATTTGAAATTGAAGATTTACTTGAGCGCGAGCGCCCCAAAGTTCTCAAGTCGCTGAAAAATGTCACACCTGATCTACTCCGATTATTTGAACAAGAAGTATCAATACTCACAAATTTACAACATCCTGGTTTACCTGTTGGTGAAACTATATTTCCACTTTTTCTGCATACAAATCGCCAATTACGCTGTTTCGTGATGGAAAAAGTTCCTGGTGAAAACTTGCAGACTTGGCTATCTCAAAATCAATGTCTAACATCCTATAAAAATGCTTTAGATTGGCTCAATCAATTAGTGCAGATTCTCGAATTTGTGCATGATCATGGTTTTTTTCATCGGGATATCAAACCTGCAAATATTATTCTTCGTCCTGATGGAAAATTGGTTTTAATTGATTTTGGTGCTGCGCGTCAGTTGACCCAAACTATTGTTAATAATAAACCTGTAACAGTGATTATTTCAAATGGGTATACTGCACCAGAACAGATGCAAGGACAAGCTGTTCTCCAGTCAGATTTCTACGCTTTAGGTCGGACTTTTATATATTTACTGACAGGGATTGATCCGGCTCATGATAGTCGCGCTCGTTCCTACAATTGGTTTAAAAATATTAAAGATAAAAAAAATCCTCAAAGCTTAATTCATCTAATTCAAACTATGACGGATGCCGATCCACAGCGTCGTCCACCCACTGCTGAAGTAATTCTAGAAAAAATTGCCAATATTAAAAATAAAAAATATCCGCAGGTACAAGGACTAAAATACTATTTGATGATAGCTTGTGGTGTTTTGATTACTATCGGTGCAAAACTAGTTTATGAAAAAACTGTCATCTCTCTCACCTGCGATAATGTTCTAGAAGATAATCTCAGTTGTGGTGAAGAAATCCTTATTCCTGATAACTTTACAGAATCAAATCAGCCGCCAGTAGAAAAGCGATCAGCAATTGAACAATATCGCGCCAAAAATTTTCCTGATGCTGTTCATTTGTTTACAATTGCTTTCAATCAACAACCAGATCCAGAAACTTTAATTTATCTCAATAACGCCAAAATTCAAGCACAATTTACCGCAGATAAAATTCACACGATCGCAGTTGCAGTTCCACTTGGTCGTTCTACTACGAAAGGGTTGGAAATATTGCGGGGTATAGCACAAGCTCAAACGTTGATTCTGCAAAGCGGCCAGCCTTTACGGATTCTCATCGCTGATGATCATAATCGTGCAGATAATGCCCGCAGTATTGCCAAACGATTGGTAAAGTATCAAGATTTACTCTCAGTTGTAGGTCATTATTCGAGTGATGCAACCCGACAAACGCTGTCAATTTATAACCAAGCAGGGGTAGTTTTAATTTCTGCAACTAGCACTTCTGATCATCTCAAGAGTCCTATTTTCTTCCGCACTGTATCTAGCGATCGCATTGCAGGACAAAAAATGGCCACTTATCTCTACTCCCAACTGCAACAGCCAAAAGTAGCAATTTTTTACAGTCAGGATAGTGAGTATGCCCAATCTCTATCACAAGCGTTTCAAAAGGCAGCAAAATCACTGAAAGGGAATGTGATTGACCAACAACCAGCTTTCAATCTCGCTAGAGATAAGTTTGATGCAGAAGCTGTTTTAAATCAAGTCAAAACTCTAGGTGGAACGGCGATTGTAGTTATTCCTGATGCTGGAGTGGGATTGCATAATGCCATTCCCAATGCGTTAAAGGTGCTACAATCAAACGTCAACCAAGCTTGGATTGTGGCGGGTGATAGTCTTTACAATGCTGACTTACTCAAAGCAGGTAAAATTGTCTCACCACAAGGAATTGAACGGACGGCGTTAGCCATAGCATGGCATCCTATGAATGATCCTCACTCTGCGTTTGTACAGCAAGCTCAAATCCTCTGGAAAATCCCCAAAACAGAACTTCCCACCAATACTGAAATCTCCTGGCGAACTGCGACAAGTTACGATGCAGTATTAGTTTTAAGCAAAGCCATCACTCAAAACCCCACCCACAGCGGCATTCAAAAAACACTTACCCAACCACAATTCTCGGTTACAGGCACAACTGGAGTGATTCAATTTGAGGAGGGCGATCGCAAATATGGCACAATTACAATGGTTGTAGTGCGTCGTCATTGCAATTCCAGTGAGTTTGTGTTTACGCCAAGCAATTTCACACCAAAAGACTGGAAAAATTGCGGAGAGTAGTAATTTTTATTCTGGAAATCACCTTAAAAATATTATAAAAAAGCATTTCAATGTTTACAGTTTATGGCGAATACATCGAGACACTAAAATTTGAAAAGTTCGTAAAATCCTTGGCTGAGGAATAATCCAGTATTGATGACGATCTACCCATTGAAAGGATGCACTTTCAGTTTTTAGCTTAGGCAGATTCCAAATATCTGATGGTGGTGGACAAAAATAATACCGATAGAGTTCTAAAGTTTGACAATACTGCTGGTGATATTTTAGTCCCTCTTCTTTTCCACCTACACTTGGAAGATGATGCAGTGGTCTATTAAGCACTTCCCCACAAAATTTATCCCAATAAGACTGGGTATAGGGCTAAAGTGATTTTACACCAGCATACACATTGCGATCGCTTGGTTCCAACTTTAGTTTAAGCAAATCTGCTACTAGGCACAGGTGAAATGTTCCATTGAAGATTACGCTGTCCACATTGACGAAATAATCCAGGTTTTGCAGATTCTTCGGTGATTAATCGAGCGGATTGGACTATGGACATCAACTGCGGTAAATCATTCAATTCATCCACGTCTGGTGTTGCTTGCACAATGCGATCGGCAAGTTCTTCAATACTAGCCTCAACTTCTGCAAATTGCTTCATTTCTTTAGTATCTGGATCAACTCCCATTTTCTCTTGCCAAGGTGACACATTATACTGGTAGAGGTAGGTTGTCAAATCGGCTGCAAGCGATTGTTCTTGTGTCCAACAACTGGCATGAATCCAAAGTATTTGACCGGGACGATGCTGACTCAGCTGCTCTAAAATCTCTGAGTCAAGTTGTCCCAAGTCATAGGTAACAATTAACCCTGGTGTTTCCCAAGTTTCTGGTGTCCACTCTTGCAAAGGACAGGAAAGAATTTTAGCTACTGCATGGGACAAAATAGCACTCTCGCGGTTGGGAAGAACAAAAACACAAGGAACCGAAATCTTGCCGGCTTCAATAACCGCACGCAATCGCTGAATTGCTTGACTAATACGGTTTTCAGAATCCTGAGTGTAGGCATAGCGACCGTTCATTCCCTCATCTAAGCCATAAGGAGAAAGATGTAACAATATTGCACCTGTAATGACAAAATGCCAGCCGCGAAGGTCTTGATGATCTAAGAGAGTGATTCCTTGTAAGGCATTAGCTCGCTCTAGCATTCCTGCTATCCGTTCTGCCATCCAACTTTCTGATGATTCGGGATTCTGCTGTAATCGGGGTAGTAATTGCTTTGGTTCCACCAAATCACCTGTCATTAAGGCATTGAATGACAGCAAATACAAAAGTAAAGGGTTTTCTTCTAATAGTTCAGGTACTTGACGCAAAAATCGACAGGCTTCTGTATTTTGTCCATTCACTTCTAAAGCATGAACTAGTTCACATAAAATTGTTGGCTCTGTGGGGTTAATTTCATTAGCACGAGCCAAGATAGTAGCCGCGATTTCCGGTAATGAGTATTCAATTAATTCATAACCCAAAACATAGAGCATTTCTAAATCATCAGAAGTCTCTGCTACGCGTTGCACTTTGAGAGCAAATTCTTCACCTGCAATCGCTAATCCAATTTCAGCAAATAAACTCAATGCTTCTCTCCAATTCTGCCGTAATTCAGGATGTCCTGGGTATTGCAACAGAGAGAGCAATATTTGAAATGCTTCCTGAGGGTCTTCATTTGCTAATGCTTGACTTGCCTCACGATAAACCGTTGTATAATTTTCCATTTAGTTTCTAACACACTATGTTGTCTGTTTAACAATTTGCAACCAGTTTTGACCACCATTCGAGTTTTGATACTGTCGAGTTAAAATGTTGTTTTCCCTCACAGATTAGCCTTCTTTTTTGGGCGCAGGTAAAGGTATGGCTTGATTAGACGTAATATTACTTACCACATTTGCCACATCAATTCCTGTCGCTTGGTGTAATTGTTCTAGGAAAGAAGTCGTTTTAGTGACGCTGTTGCCGCTATTGGTATCAATAACAGTGACTTTTTCTACTTCTACTGTGGGGACTGCTGCAACCATCATTTTTAACAGAGGTTCTAACTTCTGAAAGATAAAAATTTCCTTGGCTGAAGCGCCAGCAGTTTTCCAGGATTCAGCTAATCGTTGTGTTCCTGCGGCTTGGGCTTTACCATCTTCAATAATGCTGGCTGCATTTCCCTTAGCTTTAGCGATCGCACTCTTGCATTCTGCCTCCGCAGGTGCAACCACATCTGCGAGCAATTTCTGTTCCACTTGCGGAATCCGCTCAGTCTGCACAGCCACCTCAGCTTGCACCCTTGCTACCTCTGCTCCTACCAATGATTCAACCTCAGCTATTACCGCAGTCCGCTTTGTCAGTGCATCTCTAACGCGGCGTTCAGCCTCAGCTTTAGCAATTTCTAAATCCTTCTGAATCCGTCTGAGATCCGTAATTCTCTGATTTTCTGAGGACTTAATCACAGATTGAGACTTAGCTTGTGCTTCCGCTATCCGCGCATCTCGTAATAATTCTGCTTGCTGCTTGCGTCCAATTGAATCAAGATAACTAACTTCATCAGAAATATTTTTGATTTGTAAATTGTCTAGTACCAATCCCAATTTTTCCAGATCATCTTCCGCTTCTTCTAACAAGGTTTTGGCAAAGGCAATATTATCATCATTCACTTGTTCTGGGGTCAAACTAGCTAATACCCCCCGCAAATTTCCCTCTAAAGTATCCTTGGCTAACTGTTCAATATCCTTACGACTTTTCCCTAAAAGACGCTCAATTGCATTATGAATTGTCGGTTCTTCTCCAGCTATCTTAATATTAGCAACCCCTTCAACTGTCAGAGGAATTCCGCCTTTAGAGTAAGCATTCACTACCCGGAGTTCAATAATCATATTAGTCAAATCCATGCGGAAGACACGCTCTAAAAGTGGGGTTTGAATACTGCTACCACCTTTAACTAGGCGATATCCCACTGAACGCCCATCTGCTAAAGGAGTTTCTCTCCCGGCAAAAATCAGTACTTCACTAGGCTGACAAATAAAGTATAAGTTATGAATTACCCAATACCCAGCCCCAGTACCAGCCCCAAATATTCCTAGTAGTAAAGCAATAATTTCCATGTGTTTTATCCTTGATTAACATTAGTAATTGGTATTAAATTTTGGATCTTGGGTTTAAAGTAAGATTTTGATAATTAGGAATATTTTTATTCCTATATTTACAAAACTCAATCTAAAATCTAAAATGCCTTCCCAATCCCTATATTTAACGATTATGGTTAAGCGTACCTACAACATCAATGCCAAGGGTGCTATTAACACTTTCTAGAAACTGAAGCACGATTTCTGGATAAACTTTCACCAAACTGGCAATAGACTTACCATCGCCGTTATCAATTACATTTACTTTGTCGAGTTTAATTCGCCCTGGAATCTGTACAGCTTGTTGAAGTACCATTTCGATTTGTTGAATTAGGAATAATTCAGCGGCATCTGTTCCTGTTTGTTGCCACACTTGGGAGAGGATGTCATTGACTAAAGCTGCTGCTTTGGCGTTTTCTTCCAATTCAGCGGCTTCTCCTCTGGCGCGTAATTCTTGTGCTTGTTTTTGTGCTTGGGCTGGTAGCACTTCATCAGCTTCGAGACGCAATCTTTCTAAATTTGCTCGCAGTGTTTGTAAGACCTGTTCTGCTTTAGCTCTTTTTTCGTTAGCAGCAGCTTTGGTAATTTCTTCTTCAGATTTAGCTTTTTGTTCTAGCTTGGCTTTAATTTTACGGAGTTCGTTTTCTTTTTCTAGAACGATGATCCTGTCTTGGGTTTTGGCAACTGCGGCTTGTTCTTCCCATTTAGCTTCTATCTGTTCAGCTTCTGAGATGGCATTAGATTCAGCAATTTGAGCATCTCTAATAATGAGCGCAATTTGTTTACGCCCTAGTGATTTGAGATAGTCCACATCGTCGGCAACACTCTGGATTTTCAGGGTGTCTAGTTGTAACCCTAGTTTAGTGAGGTCGCGACTGACATCTGAGGCAATCCGTTGAGCAAAGCGGAGGCGGTCTTCATTTAATTCTTCGGGGGTGAGGGTGGCGACTACACCCCGTAAATAGCCTTCTAGGTTTTCGCGGGCTACACGGGTAAGTTCTGAGCGATCGCGATCTAGAAAGCGTTCAATCGCATTTCCCACAACTTTTGGATCTGTGGAGATTTTAACATTAGCGATCGCTTGAATATTTAAGGGTGTACCTCCCTTGGCATAGGCGTTTTTGACCTCTACCCTGACTGGCATTGTCGTCACGTCCATCCGCTTGATTGTTTCTAGAATGGGAATACGGATGGCTCTCTCACCTACTAAAACCCGGTAGCCTACCTCTTGCCCATCTTTAGTACGCCATTTTCGACCTGATAGAATCAAAATTTCGTTGGGTTTGCAGATACATAAAAAAGATTTGAGGCACCAAACTAAGAGAACGACTGCAAATATAGAAAAGGCGATAGGTACGCTAGTGTAAATTAAACTATCACTATGATTTTTTTCATTTTCTGGTGAGATGACTGGTGTTTGAGCTATCTGCACAACTGCAACATTATGCTCAAAATAAGATGAGAATTGTGGTTTAACTTTCATGGTTATTAGGAATTAATTGTTGAGTTGTTAGTTTTTATTTCCCTATTAGTCCAAATGACCAAATGTTTATCTATCAAAAGCACTTTCTGAAGCCACCCAAACTTTATTCCCTTTCATAGCTATCACCAGGACTTTTGAACCTTTACTAAATTCTTGAGCTTCGGCTGTGAAAGCTAAAAAATCAACTAAAGAGCCTTTAACATTGACACGTATTTTTCCCTGACTGTTAGAATCAAATGGGATTTCCACAATGCCAAAACGACCAATCACATGGTTACTGCGTACCAAACTATCCACTTCTGTATATTGCCGGTGCAGATAAATCAACCACACTACTAATGCACCACAAACTATACCAACGGTTACTGAAATACAAGCAACTATCAGAATTGGATTATTCACTGGTTCTCCCAGAAATATTTAGTAATTAAAACTTCAACATGACTTATCTAAGCCGTGTCTACCTTGAAAGCCGTAGTTTTTTGAAATTAGGGTAATAGCTCGAACTCAACCCACAGAATAATATACTCTCCTTAAAAACTCCAGGTTTCAAAATGGACGGGGGTTTAAGTTTCAACCTCACTTTCGTAAATTTGGCAAGGAAACCAGCACCGCAACCGTAGTTGAGATAAAACCCTTCATGGATTTCTGCTTAATGCTTGCTTATGTTATTAATTTCGCTGTTTGAGATTTTTAATTCCAGTCAAGTTTTATCTCACAGCCTCACTGAGCTAAAACTGAGCTTGACAAATTTAACATGGTTCAAAATTTGGCTCAACTTATGGTTCAAGTCACACTTAAAACTGGACTTTAGACAAAGTAGTAAACAAAAGTGCCATTTCGTGTAACCTCTGCTGTACTTACTAGAATTATTTGCTTTTTTGAGCATTTTAACTGGAGTTGGAACCAGCGTTTTAGATCATGTAATTTTGATAAGTAGCTAAAATATATACTTTTATAGTAGTAATAAGACTTATAAAATATGAAGCCTTATTTTTCCAGCATTATATGTAAAATTGTAATTAATTACATCTGTTAATTTGTAAATATGTTAAATTACAAATTTGTACATATCCATAAAGCTTTTTATGGCAAGTATTTCGGCTTTGTAGTAATGTAACTAATTACAAAAACACAAACTTACATTTATGAAAATTGCCATTCTGAACCAGAAAGGGGGCAGTGGTAAGACAACGGTATCCATCCATCTGGCTCATGCTTTTAAATTAAAAGGGTATCGAGTGTTACTCGTAGACACAGACCCCCAAGGCTCATCCCGTGATTGGGCAGCAGCCCGCAATGGAGAAGCACCATTTAGCGTCATGGCGTTAGATCGGCCGATTATCCACAAAGAATTGCCCAAATTAGCACAGGGGTATGAATACGTACTGATTGATGGTGCGCCCAGAGTTTCCGACCTCACCCGTTCGGCAATTATGGCAGTAGATTTTGTGCTAATCCCCATCCAGCCATCACCCCTAGATATCTGGGCAGTGCATGAAGTCGTCGAACTAATTCAGGAAGCAACTATATATAAGCCAGATTTGTCAGCTGCATTTTTAGTTAACCGGAAGGTTGTCAATAGCAGCATCGCGCGGGAAGTATCCGAAGTCTTACAGCAGTATCCCTTTCCGGTATTGAACGCCCAAATTAGCCAACGAGTAGTTTTTGCTGAGTGCTTAAATAGCGGCAGTACAGTTTTGGAAACTGCTCCAAAAAGTGCGGCTGCGGATGAAGTCAGGGCAGTTTGTGAGGAAATTTTAGCATCTGTAAAGGAACCAACGAATCATGGCAGAAACTAAAAGAACATCAAAACTCAGCTTAAAGCCAGGAGTCAAGACAACGCCTGTTATAGACGAGCAAGCAGCATGGGTTGAAAGTCGTAATGGTGTTGAAGCCTCTGTTGCCAAGGAAGAACCCAGCAATAGCAAGATGAAGCGGATTACCTTTGAGGTAACAGAAACCCAGCATCAGACAATTAAAATTTGCGCTACTAAGAAAGGGATGAGCATCAAGGAACTAATGATTTCCCTCATTGAACAGGAGTTGAAGGATTAATGTAATAATTAACATTATTACATTTGTAGATTATTACAAAATGACAGATTTACATTATTACAAAAGTAATCTAGAAGGTGATGCTGTTATGCTTATGAACAGTCAAGTTTCGGAGATGCTTCGTCATTTTGAGGAAGCCCACAAAGAAGATATCGAGGTAATCACCCAGGTTCTGGCGAAGATAACAACTCTTAGTCCTGAGCAAATTAAGCCATACCTGGATACGATGCTTGAGCGGTTAGTGAAACCACAAGCAGAGCGTCCTTTATACGAGACTGCTACTCCTTTTGAATTGTCACAAGCTTTTCGGGAGTGGGCAGATAGTCACGACCGCAATACACCACTTTTATCCGACTATGCTGTCAGCCGCGAAAGTATGTACTCAGATGAGGAGTGAAGCGTGGCCTTTCTTGTAGACACAAACCTACTTCTGCGTAGCGTCGAACCATCTCACCCAATGTATGGGGATGCAAGTAATGCCATCGCCACTTTGCTATCGCAAGGCGAGCAGCTGTGCATTGTACCGCAAAACTTAATTGAGTTTTGGAATGTTTACACTCGACCTGTGGAGAGGAACGGCTTGGGACATAGCGCCGCAGAAGCCGAAGCTGAAATTAATCGCTTAAAGGCATTTTTCCCTCTATTGCCGGATACCGAAGCAATTTACCAAGAATGGGAAAAGCTTGTGGTAGATCATGCTGTCCGAGGAGTAAACGTGCATGATGCGAGACTTGTTGCGGCAATGCTTGTGCATGGGTTAACCCATATACTCACATTTAACACCAGCGACTTTACGCGTTACTCAGAAATTATAACTGTTCATCCCACAGCTACAATATCTTGACTTTAGCTAAGATAAAAAGGTGTCTCCCCACTGGCTCCGGCACGCCCATGCTACCCATTCGCTTACGAGAGGAGCGCCGCTGCATCTGGTGCAAAATACTCTGGGTCATGCCTCGGTAGCGACCACCAGTAGATACCTGCACGCCCGCCCTGATGATTCCAGCGCCTTGTACCTGCCTGTGTGATGGTTTGATCTGAAGGGAATACCTATGTCAGAGGCACTCTTCAGTCACATTGATGCTATTCGGTATTTTGTACATCATTACAATCCGCAGAACTGTATTGGCTTTCGATTGGGGTCGTTATTCACATTCACTCGTGGGGTAGCAACCAGGAACTGCTGCGCTTTGCAATTTCCCAGGCTGCCACGCTGAAAAATACTCCACTACCCAGAAAACTAAGTGCAGCCAAAAATTGCAATTCCTGGTTGCTTGAGAGATTTAACCAGGAAGATTGGGTGGCGAGCGCCTACCACTGTAAAGCCAACGCCCTCACCCAGTCAGGGTTTTGGCAAGAGTAACTTACTGAGTCAATTATTTTAATTTTCTTAGAAATTATAAGTAATTTAAAGCAAAGTACTTATTTAAATAAGTATCTTACTTTGACTTAAATTATCTCTTATCTGTAACTTACTTAATTGGTAATAGCTCCATACGGCTTGCCTTATTCAATCTGAGTAAGTTACTAACTATAGTCTATATATCAAAAGTCAGATACTTGATCCTTTTAGTCAATTACTTTAGTTTTCTTGACTCAATTTAGTAACCTAATAAACAAAAATAGCAAGTTACCATTAAATTATAGGTAACTTACCCACATTTCTCACAAGTCCCGCGAACGCATTCCCCGTAATCCTTACCCAAAATATGTTTTGGGCATTTTTGACAGGTTATTTTTTGATGCAGTGTGAAAAACCGGAATCTAGATTTTATAAGCTGTTACGCAGCTAAATTGAATATTTTGTAGCCTAGAGTCCTTGTATTAAGGCTTTTGGGCAAAAAAAGTAAATGCGTAACAGCTTAAGATTTTGAGAATTGTGGTGAGAAATCCTGGACTTAAGTAATCGGACAAAATTAATTACACAAAAATTTAGAGTGAAATCCTGGACTGGCAAAGAATTGGTAAATAATCAATTTGTAATTAATTCTGTCTAGATACTTACTTTAAGTTGCCTTTGCGTCAACTTGACCCCCAAATCAAAAGCGCCCTCCCCTTTGGAAGAGCGCCTTTTATTCACAGAGAAGCGATTTATTACTGATGTCTAGAAATATTAACCGTTGATTGCAGGAGCAGTTAAAGCAACAGGAGCAACATCACCAGCAGCCAAGTCTAGAGGGAAGTTGTGAGCATTGCGCTCGTGCATTACTTCCATACCCAAGTTAGCGCGGTTGATTACGTCAGCCCATGTACCAATCACACGACCTTGAGAATCAATGATGGATTGGTTGAAGTTGAAACCGTTCAAGTTGAAAGCCATTGTGCTGACACCCAAAGCGGTAAACCAAATACCGATTACAGGCCAAGCAGCGATGAAGGCGATGACGAAGCAAGCGATCGCAGATAGTAGAGTAGCTCATATCTTGCACCTGGTTAAGGGAGACAGTATTAACCGAAAATGAGAGAATAAAAATAACATCCAGACTTGGATAAATAAATTAAAATACTGAGACAATAAATAACATATAGTCTACATAAAATAACTGCTAACATACACAAAACTAGCAGTAATTAAATCTGCACAAAGATAATTTAAATTGATTAGTAAAAATGCGAAAAAGGGTGTATTAAACAACATAAATAGCAAGAACTATGGAAGCAACTCTTGCCCGTGTCCATTCCTTAATGTGCACAATCCTAGCATTCATGCCTACTCACTATCAACGAGATAGCTTAGAAGCAATGCTAGGATTATTTCTAGAAGCTCAAGGAAAACCTTTACCACATTACAGTAAAACTAAATCAGAAAGTGCTTTAAGCCGATTTCTAAATCACTATAACTGGTCTACTCGTCAAATAATTCGTCATCTGCGTCGAACAGTAATTGAACTAATTTTGAGTGAATGCAGACGGGGACGTAAACCATTCTTACAAGTAATCATTGATCTAACTACCTTAGAAAAAACAGGTAAATTTAAGGCTTTTAACCACTTAATTACTATTTACAATCATAAACGAGGCTTACATCTAGTTGTCTTGTATTTAGTTGTTGGACAATGGCGTATTCCTTGGAATTTCCGGGTGTGGAGAGGTTCATGTTCAACAACTCCAGCTCAATTAGCTTTAAAAATGGTATGTCGTTTACCGAAACAACTTACCAGGCAATTTCATCTGAAAATCCTGGCTGACTCGGCTTTTGGTACTAAGGAGTTTATTCATGGTATTCGTCAACTTAAATATCACGCTATTCTCGGAATTGCTTGTAATCGTAAATTGGTTGATGGTCGCTCAGTTAAGGATTTATGTCATCGTGGACAACAGTTAAAACTTGTTGGTTTAGATTTTCCTGTTACTATTTCTTGGTATTATTTCAAAACTGATAAAGGTGTGTTTATCAAGAGATATGTTATTTCTACAATACCACTCAAGGCTGCAACTATCTCTTGGTGGGGTAAGCGAAGATGGCAAATAGAAGGATGGTTTAAAACTGCTAAACATCGCTTTGGTTTAGACAAATTTGGACAATGTACTCTCTTGGGTATTTATCGTTGGTTAATCTTATCTGTGACTGCCTATTTATTAGCACATTGGACTTATTTAGCTGAATATTATCCTCATACTCTTGATTGGGGTCAAGCTGCTTTTCTTGCTCTGTCCACTTTTTTTCCTATTTTATTATTGTCTTTATTATTACTTGATATTGAACGCCTTCGTCCTCTAGCATTTAGTCACGGAATTGACATTACTATTTCCAGGTGCAAGATATGAGGTATGGGTTTCAGGGATTTAAACCTGGGTTTTTGACAATTTTTGAGCGATCGCTATTTATATAAACTTCATCCCCAAAAGCCTGAAACAACCAAATATCGTTCATACACATGATGGTTAATTTGTACAGTGCGTAAGTCCTAGTTACTTATTCTATTATTTTAATATACTTATAAGTTACAAGTAATTTAAAGCAAGCTACTTATTTAAAGAAGTATCTTACTGTCACTTAAATTATCTTTTATCTGTAACTTACTTAATTGCTAATAGCTCGACACTGCTTGCCTTATTTAATCGGAGTAAGATACTAACTATAGTCTATATATCTAAAGTAAAATAATTGTTATTTTTAGTAAGATACTTTAGTTTTCTTAACTCAACACAGTAATCTACTAAACCCAAATAGCACGCTACCATAAAATTACAGGTAACTTACTTTGAGTTGCCTTTGTTAAAATGTAGTTAACTTTCACATACCACTACTAGATAAAGCAGAGTAAATGGCGACTAAAGACTGGTTGAACAATCACGCTAAAGTCACTGCCTACCTGGATTTTAGCCTCTACGCTAGTTTGGAAAAGTGGATGCAAAAACATAAAATCAAGAAAGCATCTCAAGCTCTGACTATTATACTGGAGCATTACCTTGAGGGGAACATTCCCATTGAAGTTATGCCAGAAAACCTCGAACAAGAGGTGAAGCGGCTGAAGGTGAAAACCACCGAAATAGATAGCCTAGAGGCAACTGTCGCTGAACAACAAAGCGAGTTTGCTGATGAAATTAACTCACTCAGGACAGAAATTGATGAATTACGACAAGCCCTTATCAATGCGGGGTTATCATCTCTGAAAGAGAAGGTAGAAGATATTCCTAGAGGACAAATTAAGTTCTCGTATTCTGATGAAGATGTAAAACAGGGGTTAACCAAAACTGATCTGTGTGAAAGGATAGATATTAACGGCAGTACAATTAATCAATGGGCAACGATGCTTAATCTTGACTCTGATGAGTACCTATTTGAGTTGACGGGCTGGAAGAAACCGCCTAATAACCGTCGATACTTCCCGGTGAAGGATAATGAGTCTCACCAAAAATAATCAGTAAAAACTAGCTAAAGCATTCTTGAAAACGCAGATGTAAAAGATATTTGTCTATATTTTTTACAACTATATGAGTCAGAGAAACTATAATTTCTATAGAAACTATAATTTCTATAGAAACTATAGTTTCTATCAAATTGCTATTTAAGTTAAGGATTATATGGCCGGAAAAACAATATCTGCTCATATTGATACAGAGACAGCCAACCGTGTTACCCATCTAGCCAAGATGGAACAAAGGCGAACCTCCCAAATTGCCGGAATGGCTCTGAAGTTTTTTGTTTGTCTTCCTCCAGAAGCGCGTGCTGCTTTGTGGCAAATTGAAGCACTTGCCTCTCCTGCTGATTTTGAAGAAATAACCAGAGAAATCACACGCACCCTGTTGCACGCTCAATATAAGGTGGCGAATCGGCAGATTATTTCTCATCTAAATGTAGATAATCTGGAGCAAATCGAAACTGAAGACGACATTCTTGAAGCCGCAGTTGCTTTAACTCGCTAACTTGCTTTGGGAAATAACAAGATAACCAGATGACATTGTTGAGAGGTGATCCTGTTTTTTCGTTTGTGGAATTTATGCCAGAGACGGAATTTGTCCAGCCCGTATCCACTCCATCATCAGGTAAGGATGAGCGATATGGAAAGCATGAGCAGGGGAAAAATGGATAGCGTGCCGTCTGGGTACAATAATATTTGTATCTTTAGATATAAAATCTTCAAAATTAGCTGTTACTAGCACTGTTGCTCGACCTGCCAAAGCAGTTTCAAGAACGTGAGCGTCTTCGCTGTCAAGCAATGCAATAATGCCAGTACCACCCAAGGATAATTGAGGACCTCCACAGGCTGGACCAAGCTGGGCATATCCCCAAATAGCACTAATGTATAAGTCGATGGCTGACTGGGGAATACTCGAATCCCTTTGCAACGCTAGGCGTAGACGGTTTAACATCCCCCAAGATATAACAAGTTGCACTTGTCCCAGGCTACAAACACCCTGTTTGGCAATTTCCACAAGAGATTGAGTTACTGTGCCTTGCCTGTCTAATCGGTCAGCAAGCAGCGCAGAATACCAAATATTGAGGTCGAGGCACAGATGAATGATGCTGGTTGTCTTTTCTTGAGTCATTATTTATTTAAATTTTTGATGGGGTTCTTTTGAATTTGTGAGCCGGTTTGGGAGTATTGAGCAGAATTAGCCAGATGGACAAATACATTAATCTTTTTTTGATGTAATGTCTAAGAGTTAACAATCACCTTTTATCAAGGGACAAAGTATGTAGAGATTAGGTAATCTCTGCACTGGGCTAGAAAAACTTTGCTGAATTACTATGATTACAGGAAAATTAGAAGTAACAATCAAAATTAGTGAGTTGCCAGAAGCCACGACCATAGAAAACGGCTGGCAACAGTTCGAGGTTGATTGCGATGGTCGGATTATTAGCGTCACAGTCAAGCCAAAAGTTTGGAAGAAACTGACTGATGCCCAAGCTAACTATCCTCAATGGGTAGGAGCGATTGCTGGCAAGTTGGGAGAAGCCACCGATAACGGTTTTGTGCTATTAGAGCCTAATATCCAGACTTTTGAGAAAAAACCAAAAACACCAGCCGCAGATGCGACTAGTGCTACTTGAGCAAAAGTTTTGCCACAGATGGATAATCACAGCTTACACAAGGGTTTCACCAGTCGGCTTGAGTACCTCATGAACCACTATCAACAGATGTAGCAACATTAAAAGTTAAAAATCAAACAAATGTTAGAGTGCATCGGTGCAAAACTTCTGTATGATCTGGCTAATACGTAAATGAAGCGAGTAATGGAGATGAAGATATAGGTGAAGAGATAAAAACTATAAAACGGCAAGAGGACAAAACACATACTTGTAGTACACGCTTTGTCCCATCATTAAGTTGCCGATTCTAGCTTTGCTCAATGTATTAGAGCGGGGCAAATCTCGGAAATACCAAAGAAGTGGGTATTAGTTTGGCGACCGATTCTCCACCAATTGGCTTTCTTGAGATTCTTTCACGTTGCTTTCTATTATATAGATAGCTGCAACATTTCAAGCCTTCCAACTGGAATATTTTGGAAAAAAAATGAATCAAACTCAGGACTGACCCAGCAATATGATTGATTAAAACAGGAGATAGAGTCTGGAAGTATTGTGTAGTAATAGTTTTAGCATTTTCATCTCCCTGCTACCCCTTACAGTTCACGGTATCTGGAAAAAGAGATAGAGTGTGAAATGCAAGCTGACAAGGAGAAATTATTGAATGAGTCTCTTTCTTGTCTCCCCCATCTGCCCAAACCCCCAGATTTTTAGACAACCTGTGTAAGTCCCAAGATTCTTGATTCCTCATCCAAGTAACCAGCATTAAGAAACGCAGCAAATCTTGTAAATATGTAAAAGCAGCACGAATAGCCCCCTCTGATACCGAGAACAACCAAGTATCAAGAGGAATCTACCGTGTTAACAGAACAACAACTTTTCATCTCCACACCAGAAATAGATCCGGCTCATAGGGACGAATGGTTAGAAAGCGCCATTGATCCAGAAATCATTGGACTCAACTTGCGATCGCTTTGGGGACTCACACCCTACGAATATTTGCTCTATAGCTCCCAAATCTCCCGTCGCAACGACGGACGCTTACGGGATGGGGACTTAAGAAAATATCGCCACATCGAACACGGAGGTTGGTGGTGTAACGGCGTAGACCCTTTAAACAACTACGAGCAAATGCTATGGGGGTGCTTAAAACCCAACCAGCCCCGACGTGACAAACAAAAAATTCACAAAATAATTAAATACGAACATCCCTATAAAGAAGCAACTAGGGCATTCTTCCTGTACGTCCCATATAAAATTTGGGCAAAAATCTCAGACCGCTGCGGTATAGCCATTACAGAAGAAGATAGACTTGATCCCCGTGGCTTCTGGTATTGGGTTTGGCGGCATAACGTCCCGTTAATCATCTGTGAAGGTGTTAAGAAAGCAGCTGCGTTATTAACTGCTGGTTATGCAGCGATCGCTATCCCTGGAGTCAACAATGGCTACCGCACCTCCAAAGATGAATATGGTAACACCATTGGTAAGCCCTACCTGATTCCTGAAATCCAACACTTTGCTACACCTGGTAGACAAATAAATATTTGTTTCGACAATGACAGCAAAGCAGAAACTCGCCAACGGGTAAGAACTGCTATTAACCGTATGGGCAGCTTACTCATTGGTGCAAGCTGTGAAGTTAAGGTGATAGATTTACCTCAAGATGATGGGGCGCAGGGGGGGAGAGGAGCAGGGGCGCAGGGGTGCAGGGGAGTAGGAGGAGAAGAATTTTTCTCTTCAAATCAGCAGACCTCTATTACATCAGCTTTTGCTTCAACCGAACAAACCTCTATAGCAAAAGGATTTTCTCTATCCCAACAAAACTCTATATCAGTAGCTTTTGATTCAACTCAACAAAACTCTATATCAACAGCTTCTGATTCAACCCCAGAGCGTCTTCCCTCACGTCAGACCCTCAGCCTGAAAGGAGTTGATGATTTCATCGCTGCCAAAGGTGAAGACGCATTTCACGCTTTATATAACACAGCCGAAGTGCTAGAGATGTGGCAAATTCGGCTGTCTACCTTGCTAACTTACCCTAGTGCGATCGCACTCAATCAAAGATTTTTGGGAGAAATTCTCATTCCCGCCAGTGAAAAACTCATCATCCTCAAAGCCCCCAAAGGCACAGGTAAAACCGAATCGCTCACCTTGGAAGTCGCCAAGGCACACGAAAGTGGGCAGAGGGTTTTGGTCATAACCCACCGCATTCAATTAGGTGAAGCCCTGTGCAATCGTTTTGGCGTTAACTACGTCACAGAAATTCACGATTCAGAAACAGGGAACTTACTTGGTTACGGAGTTTGTATTGACTCCCTACATGGCAATAGCCAAGCCAAATTTAATCCCAACGACTGGTCTAATGATATCGTGATCATCGACGAAGCCGACCAGGTATTCTGGCATTTGTTAAACTCCGACACTGAAGTAGCTAAACGCCGTGTCTCTGTCCTCAACAACCTTAAACAATTAGTTCAAAACGTCCTCAGCAGCCCACAGGGGAAAATTTATCTGTCCTCTGCGGATATCAGTGATGCGGATGTCAATTATATTCTCTCCTTGGCTGGAGGAATTCATGTTAAACCATTTGTGATTGTCAATGACTACCAGCTTGAATCTGGCAACTGCTATAACTACCAAGGTAAAGACCCCAGAAATTTAATTGCGGCACTAGATTTGGCTATTGCTAAAGGTGGGCATCATTTGTTGTGCTGTTCTGCCCAGAAAATGACCTCAAAATGGGGGACACAGGCTTTAGAAAAACGCTACCAAAGCAAATTCCCGCACTTACGCATTTTGCGAATTGACGGTGAAACAGTGAAAGACCCCAATCACCCTGCTTATGGGTGTATTGCTCACCTCAACGAAATTCTCACGGAATATGATTTGGTTATCACTTCTCCTAGCCTAGAAACTGGGGTATCTATTGATATTAAGTCCCATTTTTCAGCAGTTTGGGGCATTTTTCAGGGGATACAGCCGGTTAATTCGGTGCGGCAGATGCTGGCACGACTGCGAGAAACAGTTGACCGCCATATCTGGGTGCGAGAATGGGGTCTAGGAGTAATTGGTAATGGCTCTACCTCGATGGGCGTACTGTTAGCTAGTCAACACGCGATGACACGGGCGAATATTGCTCTGTTGTCGGCAGCAGATAATACTGATTACAGCTATATAGATGAAAATTTCCAGCCTGAATCTCTCCAAAGTTGGGCAAAGCGGGCTTGTTTGATTAATGCCCAAATGAAATGTTACCGTAATGCTGTGCTACAGGGTTTGGCAGATGATGGCTATACAATTCTTGATGCTTCTGAGTCATTAGCATTGGCAGCACGTCATAAACAAGCACTAATGGCTGATGAATGTACATTTCTTGACAATTCTGAGTTGAACTCAGTTGCAACTGAGCAGGTGTTGAACTCGGTTGTAAATGAGCAGATAGTGAATGAAGTAAAAACTGCTGTTAATGAATTACAAACAATTGAGTGTGAAGAAGTGGCTTCATCTCAGACACTTACCAAAGCGGAATTCGATAAGTTACAAGAGAAACGAGCTAAGACTAAGAGTGAACGTCAACAAGAACGTAAGGCAAAGTTAGCCGAACGTTATGGGGTGGACGTGACACCGGAACTGGTAGGTAAAGATGATGCTGGCTGGTATCCACAGTTGCGTTTACATTATTATTTGAGCCTGGGACGGCAATTCTTGGTAGGACGTGATGCTAAGAGAGCTAAAGCGCAGGCTGAGAAGGGTAATAATGCGGTTTGGAAGCCTGATTTTAACCGAGGGCAGATACTACCTGCGGTGATGTTGTTGGAGGAATTGAAGATTTCGCAGTTGTTTAATGCTGATGTGGAGTTTCGCAGTTCTGATGTGGAGTTGCAGAAATTGCGATCGCTGGCTGTGGAACATAAGCAGGTGATTAAAAACTACCTGGGGGTTTCTATTTCTGAAAAGGATAGTGCGATCGCTATCTGCCAGAAGTTCCTGAAAAAGTTGGGGATGAAGCTGTCTTATATTGGCAGGTTTGGAGCAAGAGGACACCGGGAACGGGTTTACAAGTTTGTCCCACCCCAAGATGAACGGGAAATTATTTTCTCAGGGTGGCTACAACGAGATGAAGCCATGAGTGCGTCCACCACGGAAAATGTGGTGGATGTTAATTCTGTGTCCACCCCTAATAATAAGAGATAAATACATGAGTTATGGACACCAGGACACAATAACCTTGGACACATGAAACCTGAACTCATTAACCCTGGACACCAGGACACAAACTAACTAACCAAACGTTTCCCAAATTTTAAATAGGTGAAGACTATCACCTCATTTTGTAGTTCAACTTTGTTTGACGCTCCACGTATTTCGCTATGTTCCACATGGAGTCTCCTTAGCAAAAATCAGGACTTACGCAAAATCTTTCTCAAACGCCCATTTTTCGTGACCTCTGCGCCTCGAGGGGGATGCCTGACGGCACGCGGGAGCAAACGTTATTTTTGTACCTTGATGTGAGTCTTAACAATAAACGTGTAATTTTATACTTCTAAAATTTGTAGTAGACAAATAAATACTACAAATGTATTATTGAAATAATCTTGATTACAAATACTACAAAAATTCAATGAGCAGCAGATTCTCTTCAACAATTAGTAGCGTGGTGCATTGCCGACCCTATCGGGGTTCAGGCAGAGCAGTTTCGTTGCGAGAAACAGCTAGAGTCTATGCACTGTTGGCGTTTGAGGGAATGTATCTGTTAATCGGCGATAAATCTATAAGCCTGGGGATTTTTGGCGCGTTAGCCTCTTGGCTGAATCCAGATCAACTAATTCAAAGCGGGGGGTGCAAATGTTTCATAGCACCGA
The DNA here is from genome assembly GCF_051781005.1 of Anabaena sp. WFMT. Lineage (NCBI taxonomy): Bacteria > Bacillati > Cyanobacteriota > Cyanophyceae > Nostocales > Nostocaceae > Anabaena > Anabaena sp. WFMT. The sequence continues at coordinate 24,274 of NZ_JBPWOA010000058.1, forward strand.
AATAGGGAAAAAAGTATCAACAAACAGACCCCCGCTTTTGTTCACCAGAGGCGGGGGTTATTTTTTAGGAGTGAATTAACTAATGGAAGCTCAACCACCTTTTCAGCAAACGCACATACTACAAAATTCAGTTGTGGTGTTCTCTAAAAACTACCTACCACTATCACGCATCAACATTAAGCGTGCAATCGTGCTGTTAGTTACAGGTCAAGCAGAATCATTGAACTTTGATACTACAAAGCAATGGGAAATTCGTTCTCCCAGTGTTGTACTACAAGTACCTGAACACATCCGCTTGACTGTTGGTAATCCTGAACGGCATTGGAAAATACCACCCGTAAACCGTCGAGAGGTTTTGAAGCGAGACAACCACACCTGTCAATACTGTGGTAGTACAAAACGTTTAACCCTTGATCATGTAATACCTCGTTCCAAAGGTGGACAGCATACATGGGACAACGTTGTAACGGCGTGTGACAAGTGCAATTCAATAAAAAGCCATCGCCTACTTTATGAAGCAGGAATGGTACTTAAAACCAAACCCAAAGCCCCAATTCACCCAGCAGTTGCATTTGCCGAACAGTTTTGGAACGCACAACGCCTAACGGAGAAAGAGTAATTCATTCCCTTAAACCCATTCAGAGAGGGCAATACAGCGATTCAATCACACCGCCCTCTCATTTCTGAAAAAAAATTTGTAGTATGCCCTTGACAACTCTGTAGTATCTAATGTAGTATAAATGTAGTAAAGCAAAAAGAGCCTCCACCAAAGGCAAAGTGCTAACACCTCTGAACCATGAAAACTAAATAATTGCCACCCAACGTGGGGGTGTAACTCAGTTGGTTAAGAGTGCCTGTCTGTCGAACAGGAAGCCGCGAGTTCGAGTCTCGTCATCCCCGTGTAGCCTTGTGGACGAATAGATAAGTCGCTTTGATTCTCAGTCAAAGAGAAGCGGGTGCAACTCCCGTCAAGGCTTGCAAATGTGTCCGAGTAGCCAAGTGGTAAGGGCGTTGGTCTGCAAAACTAATCATCGTGGGTTCAAATCCCACCTCGGACTCCAAACATTGCAGCGTCACCTAACGGTAAGGTACTCGGCTCATAACCGGGAGTATGTGGGTATCTCCTTCGGAGACGCTACGCGAACAACTCCCACCGCTGCGACCAAATGCACAGATGGTGTAACGGAAGCATAAGGGTCTCCAAAACCTTTGGTCATGGTTCAAATCCTTGTCTGTGCGTTGATGGTGCAGAAGCGAAGTGGCCGAGCGGCACGTCTTTCAAGCGTGTAATTAGCGGGTTCAAGTCCCGTCTGCACTACCAAATTTATGGGTCGGCTCGCCTATTGGTGTAGGTAACGGTCTGTAAAACCGCCGCGAAAGAGTGTTGCTGGTTCAATTCCAGCCCGACCCACTATGGAGAGATTGCCATTGGCAGGGCAAGCTGTTTGCTAAACAGTCGTGAAATTCAACATTTCACTGTGGGTTCGACTCCCTCTCTCTCCGCCTTATCCCCTGGTAGCTCAGTTGGTAGTAGCGCCTGTTTGAAGAACAGGAGGTCATCCGTTCAATCCGGATCTGGGGGACTGGCACATTGCCCCATAGCTCAATGGCAGAGCAAGGCGCTGTTAACGCCGGGGTTGTAGGTTCGAGTCCTACTGGGGCAGCCATTTATTGGGAAGTAGGCAAACAGGCAAAGCCGTCGCACTTTGAATGCGAAGTTTGAAGGTTCGATTCCTTCCTTCCCAGCTTATACTCCTGTAGCCCAATGGTCAGGGCGGCTGTCCCAAAAACAGTCTGTGTACAGGTACTGCTTCGCAGAAGCAAGCTACAAATCCTGTCAGGGCTACCAATTTATGGGAGTGTCGCCTAATGGATAAGGCATCGCTCTTCTAAAGCGACTGATGTAGGTTCAAGTCCTACCACTCCTGCTGTATGGGGTCATAGCTCAACTGGCTAGAGCATCCGTCTTGCACACGGAAGGTTAGGGGTTCAAATCCCCTTGATTCCACTGTGGTGTCTGAAGTCATGGGTTGGCGTTGGTTTGTTGAACCAGTCATCACGGGTTTAAGTCCCATCAGACACCTCTTTAGGGAAGATGCCGCTAAATGGTCGGCAACCGGTCTTGAAAACCGGGGTATAGGCAACTGTAGGGGTTCGATTCCTCCATCTTCCGCCTTCCACCAGAAGCCGAAAAGTGAGGCGCTGTGCTGATAACACAGATACAGGAGGGGCAGTACCTCCCTGGTGGATTTATTTAGGTTCAGTACCCAACTTTTTTTCAACCCGCTCTAACTTAGTATTAGTCCAACCAGTCCTTTCCCAAATCTCCGATAAATAACTTTTTATCTCAGGAGACATCCTCATGGGAATAAATTGATTAGCTATCACAAAAAAAGCTAAAGTAAAAAAAGTAGTACCAAACATTAGCACATAACTTTGAACCTGATAATCAAAGGGAAAAACCTCCTTCTCTATCGTTTTGGTTCTGAGAGGAGACTTCTCTAACTTCTGAATAGCCGTAGTCAACTTGTTCGTATGATTGACCAATTCCGTCCACCTTCCCTTCAAATCTGATATCTCGCTCTTTAGCCCTTTCAACTCTAAACTTTCTAACGTCGGCGAGGACTTGGGCGTATTCTGAAACTGTGACAGCAAGAGAGTTAATTCCTGCCTCAAATCGGCATTGCTCCGCTCGTACTCGTGCCAAGAGACTCCCTGATTCTTCAATTCCTGAGTCAACAACTCGATAGTCGCCATAGCTTGACTCAGGAGTTGATTCTGGATTAAATTCGTTTGCGCCCATGCTTGTAACTCCGCCCTATCTTTTTCCCTTTCAGCCCTTTGTGATAACTTAAAACTTTCAAATTCTTTATATAACCTACCCAATGCCGTCTTCACCTCCCCCAATTCATTTATTCCCAAAGAGAGAGAACTGGAAGCAGTAGAGATATCGCTATTGCTGTTATTGGTATTACCGATATCGTTATGACTGCTATTGGTATTGCCCCTATTGCGTTTATTATTGTTATTATTCATCGGCTTTTTTTCTCCCCCGACGAGCTTTATTTTCAGTTACTTCTGACTTATTTACTTCTGATTTATTGGCAGCACTCGCACTCCTACTCGAAGATACAGCTTGATTAACCTCTGCTGATGATGATTCATTCACCGCAGATTTATTGCTATCTGCCGATGATGCCGATAAAGACCGACTCACCGCAAATTGATTTGTTTCTAATTGATGCAACCCCAAATAAACAGCAGCCTTATCCAGTTCCGGTTTAGCCTGGTCTAAAAACCCACTTACCAGCAGATAATCACCAAATGGAAAACCATTCTCCTCAGTAGCAGCAGAGAAAGGTAAACCCTTCTCAATCAACATATCAAAAGTTGAATACTCAAGCTCAGGCAACTCAATCTCTACACCTTGCAACTCCGATATAGCAACTCTAGTTTTACTATTCTCCCACCGCTGAAAACCCAAACCCTTATCCCAGCAGAGATTCTTCACCACCACATAATCAGCTTGATTACCACAGAACTCAACCATAGCCTTCAAGCTAGTAATCACCGAATATCCTAGATTCAGCACCGTCACCAGAGACACCCGATAACCCAAATCACCAGCAATCTTAAACAGCCCAAACTTACTGATAATCTCCCTAGTCTTATTACTAGAAGCCCCCGGCATATCCACAACAATAACATCAGGAGAAGCAGCCTTAATTTCCGTAAAAAACCGCTTTGCTTCAGCCACCTCAATAAAATTTAGTAGCCTAACACCAGAGCCAAAATCTTGATAATACTCAAACAACTCAGGATTTTCAGTATCAGCATCATAGCCGAGATAGCTGATACCTTGAGAGTGTAGAACATCAAGAAGCAAGCGAGTGAACGCAGTTTTACCCGTTCCTCCCTTGCCCCCTAAAATCATCACAATCCGTTTCATACATTACTCCTAGACGCTACTCCTATCAGTGACATTGAACTGAGAATGAGTTTTTGCTGCCCCTTTCTTTGACGTTGTTTTTGGAGATGTTGTAGAAGTTGATATTTGAGATTTTTCAGATTGTTCAACAGCATCAGGTAGTGAAGTATCTGCCTCTACAGCAGGAACACCATTACCAGTAACAGTTGAATTAGAAACAGTTGCAGTTGAGTCAGAGTTAGAATCAGTCGATGATTCAGAACCTTGATTGTCAGTAGCAGTAGTAGTTGTTGTTATAGCTTTTTTGTGGAAACTCTTAATGCCACTTGCAGCTAATTCTACACCATGTCCCTTAAAAACGTCAGAGACATCCTCATAGGAGTAGCCAGCATCCAACATATCTTGGATAGGTTTAGCCAAACTTTTAACCAACTCCTCCACAGTAATAGTTTTAGGAGTAGTAGCCTTTTGCTTGAGACTAGCTTGAATGTCGTCTAGTTTAGATAAAGGAACAGCCTTGGGTTTGCGGGACATAATTAGTAGCGATAATTTTCTTTATTTTAGAAGAATTACCCGCCATTTCATCAACCAAATTTAATTGATAAATTTATCAATAAAGCAGCAAGTGACACCTTAGATTAGAAGCTATAAGTTTGATTGTGCCAGAACCTTAAATTTGATGGTGCAGATACTTGTAGATGCAAATACGAGAATTAACCAGGGGTTTATAGGTCAAATTCATCAACCAAAACACCAGGTTACACCCAACCTCATAACCCATAAGTTTGATGGTGCCAAAACCTATAAACAAAACCTATAAAATTGATGGTGTAGATACTTGTAGATGCAAGGTAGATAATCAAGCAAGAGTTGATGAATTTGTGAGGTAAACTAGAGTAGATAGTGTCAAGAAAATATGAAAAAAACAATTAATTAGTGCTGTAGCCCCAGTGGTGAAAGCATTACACACTTTGGTTTTTACCCTACGTGCTGGTCATGCCACAGATACCCGTACTTGTACCTCCTACACCCGCCGCCGAATAGAGGCGTGAATTGCTTGTTGGGGGTGTCCCCCAAGCCCCCATTGTCGTACAATCAATAAGTTGTTTATGACACAAACAGACCCCCGTACAGCATTAAGTAATCAACTAGCAAATGTACTAAGTAATCACTCAGTACAGCCGGAAGTAAAGCGAGAGATAACTGTTACATTTAGGGTGAGCAATGACGAGAAAGCGAGACTAGAACAACGGTGCATTGGAGTAGTGCAAAGCGATTATATTAGAGCTAGATTATTCGATTATTCCCTACCACGTTCTAAGTCAATTATCCCAGAAGTTAACAGACAATGTATCTACGAACTCAAGAAAATTGGCAACAACATCAATCAACAGACTAAAGCTATAAACGAAGCAGTCAAAGTTGGTTATCAACCACTAAATAAAGAAGCCAAAGAGTATCTCCAAACCCTGAAAGAACTAGCAGAACTATTAGAAAAAACTCACAGACAACTCACCCAACTGATAGAGTAGAGGCAACGAAATGATTACCAAAGTTAAAGCTAATAAATCATTTCGGGGGACAACCAAATACGTCCTAGAGAAAGAAAAAGCCACAATTATTGGTGGCAATATGTACGGCTCAACCACCAACGAACTAGTAGAACAGTTCACCCTATCAGCCCATCTTAACCCCCAACTCAAAGACCCCTGCTACCATCTAATGTTGTCAGTCCCCAAAACTGATAGAACCCTCAATGATGAAGAATTAGCTAATTTATCCCAGCGTCATCTTGCCAACGTCATTGTATTATCCCGGCTCAAAGGTGAAGAATCCCAAGTTAAACAACCTGATAAAAGGATAGCAGATACCAAATTAAACCAACTAGTTGATGAATTTATAGAAACAGAACTGCCAGCTTATGACTTCTTCATAGCCCGACATTCTGACAAAAAAAACGACCACACCCACATTGTTGCATCCAGAGTTAATAACCTAGATGGGAAATCCATTCGCACCTGGAATAACTACGCTTACTCAGAACATTCATCTCGACTGCTAGAGCGAGAATTTCACCTCACACCAGTCCAAAGCAGTTGGGAAAGTAAACGCAAAGCCATGACCCGTAATCAACTAGAACGGGTGGAAACTGATGGACTCCCAGGGGAAGAAATAATGCGACGGGCTATAGATGCAATAGCAGCAGATAAACCCACAATGCCACAATTAATTGAGAGATTATGGTCAGAGCATCAAGTTAAAGCCATCGTCAGTTATTACAATCATGGTGGAGTTAGGGGTATCAAGTTTGGAATTGATATAGGTGCAGTAAATGCCGATGATTCTCCCCAACTGCTTTGGAAACAGGGAGGTAATCTCAATAAATATAAGTGTTCATTCAATAAATTACAGACCGAATTAGGGGTAAGCTATGACCCTAAACGGGATGATCCGGAAATTAAACGCCTAACTGAGATGTTGGAATCTGCTCCTGTAGGTCAACTTAATCAGCAGGTAATAGACGATTTATTATCTAATAAACTTATAGATAATTCCCAGATAATTACTACTAAACTTGAAGATAAACTAGAATTGAAACCCCAGCTTACCCAAAAGCAATCGGTAGAGCTTTACAAAAAGTATAGTGCTGGACTGCAACAGGAATTGGTGACAGACAGGGATAAGGAAATCGCTGTCAGGGCATTGAAAGATGATAGATCAGTCGTGGAGGTTGCAGAGATTATCAGAGTCAGCCCAGCCGGATGGACTGAAGATGAGGCTAGAGAACTGGTGTTAATTGCTCAAGATAAACTGGAGTCGGAACAGCCTCAAATAGAACTTAAGTCAGTAGAAAAGCAGGAGTTAATCAATAAATTATTGGAGATAGCAGTGCCTGTTGGTGTGGAGTTAATCAATCGCTTACTCAGAGGAAATGGTGAGAATAGCTTGAGATTTAAACGTACAATCCTAGTTAAAGAGGGTCAGGAATTGGTGTTTACCCATGATGATAGGGGTGAGGTTTTCCGTGTAGCTGTCAGTCGAAATCAAGAAGGTAATCTAGAGTATTCCCCAGTGAATATAGGTGAAGTGCGGCTTGATGATATTCACAGTTGGAGTGAAGTAAAGCGGGTGTTGCAAGAGCAAATAAAGCAGGAACGGCAGCAGGAAAGAATGCAAAGTCAGGGATTTTTTTTGTAGGTAATAGCGTAACTTTTAACTGTTTTGCTTAATGCTTATAGTAGAATTATGTTCATAAATACAGAAATTTAAAGCTACATGGTGTGTTTATTTTGGAACTCAAATACCACTTATTAATTAGTGTGACTTTAATCATAAGATGATACATATAGTTTCAGTCAGCATTTATGCTTAAGAAAGCAACTTGCCAACAAATATAACTAAAATGTCTTGCCCAATCTTGCTTTTAAATGAAGATAAAAAAAAGAAATCTCCTACGCCAATCACTGACGGTTTTCCGCTATAGTGGACGGGCTATAAGCTTAGTATGGACTACTAGTCGCTCGCTGACTATGCTGCTGGCTAGTTTAACTTTAGTAGCTGGTCTTTTACCGGCAGCGATATCCTACATTGGTAAATTAATTGTTGATGCAGTAGTATCTGCCTCTATTGTTAATTCAAATAGCAATGGTTTTGTCAATGATTATGCACCTTTATTGTATGTAGGATTAGAAGCGATCGCAATAATTTTACTCGCAGGCAGCCAACGGGGAATAATAATTTGCCAATCCTTACTGCGGGCGCTACTGGGACAGCGGGTGAACGTACTCATCTTAGAAAAGGCATTAACACTAGATCTGCGACAGTTTGAAGACTCAGAATTCTATGACAAATTGACCAATGCACGCAGAGAAGCCTCCGTCCGTCCCCTTTCCCTAGTCACTCGCACCTTTGGCTTGGTACAAAATGCCCTTTCCCTGCTCACCTACGGTATTTTACTAGTAAATTTCTCAGTTTGGGCAGTAGTAATGCTGATTGTGGCAGCCATGCCCGTATTTATTGCGGAAACAAAGTTTGCAGGAGAAGCCTTTCGCTTATTTAGTTGGCGTGCGCCAGAAACTCGTCAACAGCATTACTTAGAAAACCTCTTAGCCAGAGAAGATTTTGCCACAGAAGTCAAACTCTACCAACTGGGAGAGATGCTGCTAGGACGTTACCACAATCTCTTTGCTCAACTCTACGGAAAAGACCGCGATTTAACTCTACGGCGAGGACTGTGGGGTTATCTCCTGAGTTTAGTCAGTACTGCTGCTTTTTACATAGCTTATGCTTGGATTGTCTTGGAAACAGTGGTAGGCAGGATTTCCTTGGGAGATATGACCATGTATCTCACCGTGTTTCGCCAAGGACAGTCTACTTTTGCCAATGTCCTCACTTCTATTGGTGGGATGTATGAGGACAACCTCTATTTATCGAATCTCTACGATTTCCTGGAAGAAGAAGTACCAACATCTTCAGGTCATGCCACCACTGGTTTTCATCCCCAAGATGGTATTCGTTTTGAGAACGTATCATTTACTTATCCAGGCAGTTCCCAGCCAGCATTGAGAAACATTTCTCTGCATTTGCAACCTGGAGAGAAACTAGCAATTGTCGGTGAAAACGGTTCCGGCAAGACCACCTTAATCAAACTACTTACCCGACTCTACACCCCTGACTCTGGGCGGATTTTATTAGATGGCTTGGACTTGCAGGAATGGGATGTGGATGTACTACGTCGTCGCATTGGTGTGATTTTTCAAAACTTTGTCCGGTATCAGTTTACTGTGGGTGAGAATATTGGCGTAGGCGATATAGAACATTTAGAAAACAAAACTCGCTGGCAAACTGCCGCCCAAAAAGGCATGGCCGAATCCTTTATTGATCAATTACCTGAAAACTTTCAAACCCAGCTTGGTCGTTGGTTTAAGGGAGGGCAGGAACTTTCTGGGGGACAGTGGCAGAAAATTGCCTTGTCTCGTGCTTTTATGCGATCGCAGGCAGATATCTTAGTGTTAGATGAACCAACATCGGCAATAGATGCCCAAGCTGAGTTTGAGATTTTTAATCATTTTCGGGCTATTACTCAACATCAAATGGTACTTTTGATTTCCCACCGTTTCTCAACGGTACGAATGGCTGACAAAATCGCAGTTATAGAAGATGGCGTTGTTGTAGAACTGGGAACTCACGAAGAATTATTACAGACAGGAGGACGTTATGCTAAGTTGTTTTTGTTACAAGCAGCCGGATATCAGTAGTCGCGGAGAAATCGCGTGCCTGCTGAGAAAGGCCGCCTAGAAGTTAAGAGTTGCTTGAATTATATCAAGTCCGGTTGATTAGTTATGATTACCTCATCTGTGCAGAAATTGGATTATGGCAACTTATAGCTAGCAACCCGCACAGTTAATTGCCCCTGACGCGGATTTTGGCTAAATATAAATGCTCCTTCTTCCTTTTCGCCATCAGACAAAAAATCAATTTGTTGCTCTCCTGTTTCAACAACTTTATCAGCAATTTGTAACTCAGCAATAATTTGCACTGATTCAGCAGTTTCACCACCAGTATTAACTATTTCAAAGGGAACATAAAATTTCCCATCAATTTCGCGAATCATTTGTTTTTTAGTAACTGATAAAATGGGAGGTTTGTCTTCCTCATTCAGCCAAATGTAACCGACTAAGCTAATAATAATTGCTAGGATAAATAAAGCTATACTAAATGTTACCCACTCAGCTAAAGAACGTTCTGGTTTTGGTTCTGTTTGCATCATATTGCTAACCTACCCGCTGCACCACCAATAGTTGCAGGTAATCCTAAGACTAAGGTATGCTCTAACCACATCCTCCAAGGGTCTGCAAGAGTTACCTTCTGAAAAAATAACAGCATCACTGCACTTGCTAGCAAAGATACTAAATAAGAAATAGTCGTTTCACTTAATGGCCTCTGAAAAATCCCTTTTTGCTGTCTGCGTTTTTGTTGGTCTGAAAAACCAGCTTGAAAGACAATAGCGTAGGAAATCACTAAAGATGCAGCCATTAACGCCAATAACCAAGGGGGTGAAATAGCAGCTGCTAACATAGGAACTTCATCGGTTGGTGCAATATTAAAACCAATCACAATTGCACCAATGAGAGTGGCACCTAAATCAGCCAATGTGCCGTGCAAACCATTTTGCTTATGTTTGCTGATACCGTTACCTTTATGAGTAATTGATATTGAATTATTTTGATTACTTTCTTGGAGAAACTGGTTGGCTAATGCCACACCTAGCGTAAATGGTACACCTTCAAATACAACTTTACCCAGGGTTTCTTTCAGAGAGGTTTCTGGCGTAATTTCTTGCAATAACCACAACATAAATGCAGAACAAACAAATCCAATTGCCATTGCCTCTACAGTATCTATCGCTGCTTCATCAACTCGCCAGTTATTTCTGCGTTTACGAAAACCCTCTGTATAATTGAGCAAAAAAACTACAATAAACATTAAGGCAATCGCTATTAAAATCAATCTTGGTTTTGCTAGAGAGCCAATCCACCATACTTCCATAGTATATATTAGTGGAATACCAAATAAAAAACCTCCACAAGTACCACGCACAATATCATTTATTTCTTGTCTCCAAGTATTTTGATAATGTTTTTTAGTCACTAAGAATATGTCCCTCATTATTTAATTTTCATATTTTCATCTATTATAAATGTCTCATGAAATATATATTTCAAACATCTATCCTACGTTATTTTATAAATATATTGTTATATATTTCCTCCGGTAGACACACAAGAAATTGCTTTTTGGTAAGTTAGATTAGATTTATAAAGTAACAGCAGTTTACCAATCGCCTGCCTATTTCAAACACCCGATAAAAAATAATATATCCATCAATGGGAACACCCCTTAATACAGAATCCATATTTCCATAACTACGCCCGATTTTAGGAAACCTTGCTATATTGCGACACTTATGATTAAACTCCTTAACAAACCTTTCCCCCGCATCAAGATTACGTTGGAGAAAATAATCTAAAATATCTTCTAAATCCTTAGTTGCCTCTACAGATAAAACATATTCCATTATTTTTGACTCTCACGCGCCAGCCTAATTTTTTCATGTAATCTGGCCATAACAACGCAATATTACATTTTCTGCCTGTACCTGTTTTAACAATAAAATAAATCTAAAAACCAATAACGGAAACTGCCTTACGGCGTTGTTCCGGGCTTACCTCCAGATAACGTTGCAGACTTCCCAAATCATTGTGACCAGAGATTTCTTGAATGTGACGCAGAGGTATGCCAGCTGACGACATTTGATTTAATGCAGTTCTCCTAAAAGAATGCGTTGAAACTCCTTCCAGCCCAACCCGTTTAGCAGCTTCGCGGAGAATCTTATCAGCGCCATATCTTGTCAATCTTTCAGTCACCCCACGCTTACCGGGGAACATTGGACCTGGCTTAGGAGTATGTGCCGCCAAAAATTCTGCCAAACCATCTTGGATATCAACCACGCGAGTTTTCAACTTCCCTTTAGTGGTAGACTTTCTAAAGGTTAAAGTACCGCCTTTGATATCAGTCGTCTGGAGTCCTAGGGCTTCCGACACCCGACACCCAGTATAGAGACAAATGGCGAATAAAGCGCGATCGCGCGGATTGGTAAAACCTTTAGAAAAAAGTAACCTCAATTCATCCGAGTTGAGGATTTTGGCTTGTCCGTTGCCGTTTACCTTCATGACGGTTACAACCCTTTATTTATAAGGATAACACCAGCCTACACGAAAACTGGATTTCGTTGACTACATGGACGAAAGGTTATGATTGCGTGATGGCTGACAGCAGAGAGGACGGCGATTTTTTTCAACTTATCATTCACACCACGACAGAATCAGGCTTTTGGGATTTTTCATAAGCGATACTTATAATAGTAAGTTTGTTTTATTGATATCACCCCACAGACTGCGGGTACGCCATCGCTAATTTAGCTGCGGGAGTACAATTGATATCACCTGCGTAATTTCTGGCTAGACTGTGGTCGGGTAGCAGGACTATAACTATAGTCTAGCCATTCTGGTCGAAGTGGATGATTGCAGGTTCAGTTGCAGTTAATTCTGGTTCAAGTGAAATTATATTTGCAAATAATCCTGGCTGAAAACAAGGATGATTGCAGGTTTAGGGATTTATAATTGGGCGTTGCATAAATGCGGGATGAATTGGCGGTTGAAACCATGGAAAAATCGTTCTAAATTGGGTGAAATCATCCCATGATTCAGCAACGCCTATAATTGCAGGTTCTTACAGTTAATCTTCAAATATCTAGTTCACTGGAGAGTAAAGAGACTGGAACAAAAATTTTTCTTGACTTCAATTTATGTAGGGAAAATAGCCGCAAAGTTAGTTGATAAAGGACTTTTCGGTTATTTTCAGTTTTTTTTCTCTAACCCCTTGACACTCCAGTGAACTGGACAGTTCAAGATGGAGTCAGTTAAGAATTGGAGTCATAGTATTGAGAGCCAGAAATCAGTTGAATTTCACACTAACAATAATGTCATTGAAATCTTTATCGCCGCCGTTGGGCAAGTCCTCAAACCCGAAGACATTGTTTCCTAACATCCGCACATGGTCTACTTTGTCCGAATTTGCACCAAGGTACGGGAAGTAAATTGCGGGGTTATTATCAAGAAGTTGATCTGGTGTCCCATTGACAATGAGAAATGGTGCAAAAACTGAACCAGCCTCAAACTGACCCGTAAAGGTTGCTTGACCTTGGTTTCCCACACTCAGGTTAATACCGCCGACGCGGTTCTTTACCGCAGCTTCTCCATAACCTGCTTGTCCGGGTTGTAAATCTCCTATACCATCGCCGTTGGTATCAATGCCACCTTTAGCATCGGCCACACGGAAGAAACCGACAAAATTGTTATATGCCGCTTCACGGTTAACCGTAAATGTTGCCGTTTGCATATCTGTCATTCCACGCAAGTCCAGCACCTCACCTTCCTGCTGATCTCGTAGGGCAGTACCTATGGGTTTGTCAGATGGTGTTCCCAGTTGCATTTGCACCACTGCATCGTTGAACTGACCACTTCCAGGACTA
>NZ_JBPWOA010000059.1:0-18040 GCF_051781005.1 Anabaena sp. WFMT
AGACGCAGTTAACCGATTAAACAAGCTGATTGGTAAGGGGGAGAAGAAGGAAAAAAGAACGATTCCCCCTGCTGATGTTATGTCCAAGATTATCGCTGAGGAATACCGCGATAAACTTTGCTTTAACAATGAAACCTCACAATGGATGAGGTATGAAGCAGATTATCCGGGTGTGTGGTCCGTAGAGACTCAGGAGTTTATAGAATCTTGTATTTATAAAATTCTGGATTCTAAAAATATTGAAGGGTACAATACCTACTCCTACATCACCAACATAGTCAAGATTTTGCGATCGCAACTCATAGAACGCAAATGGGTAGAGAAGTCACCCAAACACCTATTACCATTCCAAAATGGGGTACTGGAAATCAAAACAGGGAAGCTTTTACCTCATTCTCCTGGCTACCGCTTAACTTGGCAGCTACCAAGAAAGCATGACCCCACTGCTACCAACTGGGACAACATCAACGAATTTTTAGATCATCTCTCCAGTGGCAATGACCAAATCAAGGATTTATTGTTGTGCTACTGTAACGCTGTACTCAAAGGTCGTTCTGACCTCCAGAAGTTTTTACACCTGATTGGCTTGGGTGGAACTGGTAAGGGTACATTCTCACGCTTAATAGTTAGCTTGATAGGTGAGGGTAACGTACACATCACCACTTTAGAGGATTGGTGTGGTAATAACTTTGAGGGTGCTAACGCTTATCGTAAGCGGTTGGTGCTATTCCCAGATGAGGATAAGGCCACCGGGAAGCTTGGAAAATTCCTCTCTCTCACTGGTGAAGACCGTATTAGAGCAGAAGAAAAAGGTCGCAAGGCTTTCAGCTATCCCTATGACGGTATGGTGTTAGTCTGTTCTAATTTACCTGTTTTTGCTGGTGAGAGTGCGAGTAGAGTTAAGCGGCGGGTAATCACAGTTCCTTGTAACAATCCTGTCCTTCCTGCTCAACGGAAAAATCTAGATGAATTGTTCTTACCAGAGTTGGCAGCGTTTACCAACTACGTTTTATCAATCCCAGATGACCACGTTACCTGTGTTCTCAGGGGTGAGGCTGAGATACCAGAATGCACCTTAGAATTTTGGGCTAACAGGATGCGGGTTGACAGTTTAGCCGATTGGTTAAACGACAAATTAATTTATGACCCCACTGCTTTAACTCCTGTAGGATGCGATAGGAACGAAGGTAGCGACGGAACACCGATTAGAACTTTATTCGGCAGTTACTCAAAACACTGTAGGGATACTGGCAACCAATCCAAATCAACCAAAACCTTCTCGCCTGACTTGGTAGAACTGTGCAACTCTGTACTGGGTTGGAAGGTCAAGCATAAGGCTACAAATACAGGAAAGTTTATCTCTGGTATTAGGCTGAGAGTGCCGGGTCAAGATGACCATGTTCCTACCCACGAAGTATGGTTAGAACAAAAAATAAAAAGTGACGGGTCAAGTGACGGGTCAAGTGACGGGTCAGAATCCTTACAAAATAAGGATTGTGGCGGAAGTGACGGGTCAAGTCTGAGTCTGATGGATAATCCAAAACAAAATAATCAACTAGATATAACCTCACAGGCTACCCCCTACCCCACCCCAGAAACAAACATAAATGAAGAAATCAATAATATTTCCAGCAACGAACTACCTCTTAAACCGTCACTATCGCCACAAGTCCCATCTGGTGAGGGTTTCCAGCCGTCACTTCACTCGTCACCTCATCCGTCACTTCCAAAATTAATTGCGAGTGAAATTAATTCTGTTGGTGGTAAAGGTGAGGCGATCGCTCCCATAGCCCCCATAGCTCCCAAACATCAAGTAGGTGGGCAACCTCAGAACGTTAAAAAAATACAAGGGTCGGAGTTAGCCAAACAAAGGCAACAGGAGGAACAGGAGGAAAATGAACGTATAGAACAATGCAAAAGGGATTTATTGAATGCTGACATTCAGACACATCAAGAGGTGTTTGATAGCATTGACATAGAATACGGACTGAAGGCGAAAATGGTGATTAAACAATGGGTACTGAAGTCAGATCATTTTTCAGATGACATAAAAGCTATTTGGAGGTAACATTTTCCGGTTGATGCCAATGTGCGATAGCGAAGCACTGCTGCAAGCAGTTCACTTTCCATGTTCGACTCGAACATGGAGTGAGTAAGCGAAAATAGTTGGCTGGCGACATGGACATGGTGCGATCGCCTTCGGCACTGCCAATCACATCAACCCGTAAACTCAATAAATTGAGCGACTTTAGCACTACTTGGCACACAAATTCCCCAAATTCTGCACCAAGCAAGATAGCTAACTTCCCAACCAGCAATAAAATAGTGCAATCAGATTGTGCTGAAATTGCACCACATCTGTGCAGAACTGCACCAAATTACCGCCTTTAGGGTAACTCGACTTAGTGGGTAAAAATAAAAGTGTACTTACTACGCTTTTATTTTCCGGGGCAGTAAATCGCATTAATTACAGACATTCGGTAGCACAAAAATTGTGTTTATTTGTGGCTGTACCCCTACTGGGGGTACATTGTGGGGTAGATATAGCGAAGCACTGCTGCAAGCAGTTCGCTTTCCATATTCGAGTCGAACATCAAAAAAAAACTGAATTTTCTCAACAAGGAGTCCAGCCCAAACAAAAATGTTGATTTGAGCGTTTCTTGTTGTTGCTATCTCAGTGGCTACCCTATTTCGGATTTACTCTCAAAGTATTTCCATCTCCATTCAAGTGCATCTTTATTGGGTGAATATTTAGGGTTGGGTAATTCTAAAGATTTATCTTTTATGTCATTGTAATAACTGCTATCCTGCAAACTAGGAGCAAGACATATTTTATAAGTCTCAGGCTCAATTGCTATCAAATTTAGATCAAAAAGTGTATGTATGTCTGCTCTAAGAAGTAACCCGTTTGAAATATCATTATCTTCAGTTTCGCAATAGGGTATAATATGGGCAGCTTCTAAAGCTTCTTGTGCATTACATCCTGTAATAGCACAACGATAATTATAAGCTTCTAGTAAACCTGCACGAAACTGAGGTTGTCCTTTCCTTTGAGCGATAGATTTTATAATTCGCTCCTGAGCTATTTCACGGCTTTCAGGAGTGTAGTAATTCTCATCATCTAAAAGCTTTACTTCTTCATCGAGTTGATTGATATTTATTGCATGATCATTATCAACTGTATCAAGAAGACAAGATTGCATAAGACTAAAGAAAGAAATAATAATATCAAGTGAATCACTATGATTCTTGACCAAAATGTTTATAATTGATACAGAATCAGGAAGACCCAATATAGAGCATCTTCCATTTAGTACCTCAAGACCCCTCCAACCCAGTACCAAAATTAAATCGAAAAGATATCCCCTAACACCTAATCCCCAACGAGGAAAATGTCCTTTGGGTATTTCATCTAATGAAACTTTATCTAAATTAAATTTTAAACTTTTATGATTAAGAAATTCTTGTCCATCAAACCATCCAACCAAGTTGGCTAAAACAAAAAAATTTTTAAAACCTTCTTTATCTTGATGTGTAAGTTTAATTGTTGACCATAATCTAGTTTGTATGCTGTATCCAAAACGATTTTCACTGTAATACATCCAAAGTTTATCAATCGTTCTTAGGTCGTCGTATGGAAATTTATCAAAATCTTCCTTTAATAGAATGCTATCTCTATTTTTTCCAATTGCCTTGAGCATGAGTATTGCAGTTTCATCATCAGCTTTATTCCAATCTTTAGCTGCTAGTAAGTCACGCAATTTTGTATATTCGGGTTTGGGAGTAAATGGTATTTTAGACATTTGAAGATATTAAAATGTTTTGTTACTAAAACTTTACCGTAAGAATTAAATTTTAAAACTTTATACGACACTAAAAGACCCGCTTGACAAGATTCCTGAAAGGGTACTTTACAGAACTTTGCATCGTGATAAATTTTGCGTGTATCTTGTCTTTACCCCAACTACCTCTGGTAGATATAGCGAAGCTGTCTCCTTGTCGTTTGACGACATTGACCTGAAACACGCTCAAAGTATGGGTTAGAAGCATACTATACGGGCTTGCTGATGAAGTCTGGTTAGATTGCAAGGCAGATGCTTTGCAGTATTGGGATTCGTAAGAGTTATCAGAGAATTAAATTGTTTATGTGAAGCAACTAAAAAGGTGCGACTACGCATAAATGTTGCTTAAGAATATCTCTAATTATTTAGAAGACAGTATTAAATCTATTAGTTTTTTTCTGTCCCATAACTCTACATCATTAGAATTTGCAAGAATACGTGCATTTTCCGTAAACCTATTATTAGTAATTACTATTGCTTTATTAGCTTTATAATGTCTAACTGCGCTTGTTACTTCTTGCACCGCTTTTACACTCACAGGGTTTTTAGAGCGTTTTGCTTGAACCACTGTTTTTACACCTCCCTTGTTTAAAATTAAGTCAGCACCATAGTCCTGAGTAGATTTTGTCAAAGTAACTTCATAGCCTGTTTTTTTGAAAATTAATTCTAAAAATTTTTCAAATTCTACTCCCTTCATATTATCTACGTCATTAATTCCACTGGCGAGTATACGCTCTTCTTCTTTTTTTGCTTCACTGATTCCATAAACTACTGCACCAGCTAAAGCAGCAGCACCCAAAATGATAGGTATCATTCTTACTTGCTCTATATATATGCTTTAAATATTATTCCCAAATCAGCCATTAATAAAACATTTGCAAACTCGCCAAAAGTCGCCAACAATCTGATAGTATTTTTCCACCTGTCGATATTTGGCGGTAATCTTGTCTTTACCCCAAGCTATTTGTGTAATGGTATTTGTAGAAGGGTGTTTGTTATTAAACATCAAATTTTCTTGATGTACTCAAAAACCTCAGAAAACCACAAAAATGGAGCTTCCTGAAAGACCACTTCCAGGAAGTTTAATAAATGTTTCAGTTCCTTGGAACGGACCGGGTATTGAGAAAAATAAATCGTTTAATTATGAATAATCAGCAAAAATCGGGAAAATATGATGCAGTGCTAAAAACTCAGGTGTAAGTGCCATATTAATTTGAGTATTTTATCTATTTTTCCCTAACGCAAGCAGCTTTCCAAATCTCATAACCAATTGAACCCTCTGAACCTGCATACAAACTGGCAGGGTTACGGGTACTTGCTATTGGGATGTCACTATCACTGTTAATAGTCAGTATTCTGCGATCGCACCAAATAGAGTATCTAGTCCAATTTTCTTTTTTAAATCTGGCGCGAGTTCGGACTGTTGCACCACTGTATGTGCGACTACCAGCTTTCCAAGGGTTTCTTGCTTTAATGAAAAAGCGATCGCCTAATTCATTCTGTGCCAGAAATTTATAACCTTTTGGTGTATCTGGTGGTTGTACCTCAACATCAGAAGTAGGTGCTGGAGTCGTCGGTAATCCATTTTTTAAATCCAAACATTCTTCTTGTCCTGTTTTGGGATTTGTCCAATAGTTAGAGCAGGTGGAATTAGCTATAGATGGAGCAGGTATTTGGGATGCGACGATAAACAAAGCTGGTAGATATTTAAGCATGGTTTTACCCTGTTTTATTCCATTTTTGCACAAAAAATACTGGCAGTAGAACCGAGAATTTACCCTATGTTCGGATCGAACATCAGACTTAACTGAAATTTTCCCAACAGGAAACCCGACCAAAAACAAAATCTGGATTTAGTTAATTCTTATCTATGCTCTTTTTCTTTTTCCTTATTTGGCTTTCTCCAATAAAAGCCGTCAAAAATTCCCAAACTTTAGAATTAAAACATACCATCAAGCAAGTTAGTAATTTCCTCTTGGTCTTTGTGACGGTTATCGTCATAAATCATTAGGGTATCAAGCTTACGGTGACGACTGAGTTTTTGTACCTTCCTAACATTGCCATCAGTAGCATCTAACGCCGCAGTAATAGCACTATGTCTGACCCTGTGGGGTGACATTTGCTTTTTAATCCCAGCCCGTTCAGACAACTTCACCAACATTTTTCTCAGTCCATCCCCAGTCAGACGACCCCCAGCATTAGCAAAATCCACAGACACAAACAAAGCTGAATTATCCTTCACCCCTGGTCTAGTTTCTAACCACTGAGAAATAGCTGCTACAGTCCCCCCACCCAAATCAATAACTTCTGATTGCGTCCCCCGTCCCTTCCCCAAAATCCTGAGAGTCTTAGTTTCCGGGTCAAAATCCCCCACATTTAACTGACACACCTCATTACGTCTAAGAGCATTACCCCAAAGCAGACGCAGAATAGCGTAATCACGTTTACCCTTGGGGGTGTTCAAATCACACTGATTCAAAATTAACTCAAACGTCCCCTTGTCAATCCCAGAAGTATCGCGGTATTTTTGCACCCGTTCCGATTGAACATCCTGCAAACTGTAGTGACAAACCCCCAACTTACGGCCAGTCACCACCAAACTTTTGATAGCAGCAATACGACGGTTAACAGT
Organism: Anabaena sp. WFMT; assembly: GCF_051781005.1. Classification (NCBI taxonomy): domain Bacteria; kingdom Bacillati; phylum Cyanobacteriota; class Cyanophyceae; order Nostocales; family Nostocaceae; genus Anabaena; species Anabaena sp. WFMT. The sequence goes on from NZ_JBPWOA010000059.1 coordinate 6,475, forward strand.
GGCCTCCTTTAGACCCTTGCGGATCAAGTGTGCCTTGTACTTCAAAACCACAGCCATAGCCTGACCTTGTTCTAGGTGTAGGAACTCTAAAACCACATCTGGAGTAGGAAGTTTACCCGTCATCACCTTAAAGAAATCATTGATATCTTTCTCATAGGCTTTTTGGGTATTAACGGAACGTTTATCAGCGAGTAACTGAGATAGCACGTCTGGGTCAGTGTTAAGAGTGTGAGAAAAGCTTGTACCCACTTGGGCATCAAGAGAAGCATTTAAGACTTCTATAGATAGTATATCAGTTTCCATTTTGCGGTATCTATAATGGTTATTTTCGAGAACTCTTACTTTTAATTAAACCCTCTTAGATGTACAGAGGGTTAATCTACTACATTGAATTATTTGTAGCGTGGTGTGGGGGATAATCTGCTTAATCGAGCGTTAACCAGTAGTGTAAATGCTTCATGAGATAACAAAGTTTTTCAACTCTCACCCAAAAATCACGACCGGGTAAGTTGATAGCAGTGGCCTCTACTATGTCAGGGTGTAAATTCCGTGATGCCCAATATCTCACCAGTTTAGGCGTGATGGTTTCTAATTGCTCACTGGAGAATTGCCAGAATGTATCCTTGAGCAGTTGTTTTATCTGGTTGCGTTCGGTGTGTGTCATTGGTGCAAGTCCTTATCTAGTGGTTTGTGGTGTTGTGAAGTCCCCCGACGGTGGGGGAACTGGAGACTAGAAAGGAGTCACACCGTATTTGATCACTGTGTCTCGATACCCTCTAAAGTAATCGCTGTCTAATTCTGTTGTCAGGGGTGCAAGTCTTTGGAGTGCATCAAGCTGTCCGTCAACGTAGGTTAAAGTTTTTGTCTGTGGTACGCTATTCATAAGAAGTCATCCTTTGTAAGAGGGGTGAGGCAAAAGGCGATCGCACTTGATTGGTAGTCGGGGCGGTTGCCTTTTGTTTTATGTAACCACTATAGCTAACCTCTTACACTACCGTCAATAGGTTAACTATAGAATTTATTACGCAACTTACACTACTTTTATAGATAACTTTTATAGGTTGAATATACCAGTTATACAACCAGTAGGATATAGTAAATATATAACTGAGTTAGGCAACTGTGAATTATGCCCAAAGACTTTGATTATGTAGTATTGGATAATGATAAAACCTTTGAAACTTCCCCCGGTAATCCTATTCAACTTGATACCCCTAAATGGTTTAGCTGGTTAGCAGATGGGGAGAATAACTCATTTAGGTTTAATGCTGATGACAATTCCTACCGTGCCAGGAAAGAGTATAACAAAGCACAGGATACCCATTATTGGTATGCAGTAAAAAAGGTAAATGGTAGGTTACATAAAAAATTTATTGGTAAATCTGAACAGGTTACACATGATAGGCTTTGTGAAGTTGCAAAAACTATCACAGTTCCCCCAAAATCAAAACAACATACAACCGATATAGATAACCAGTCTACCCACACCATAAACACCCCTACTCTACAGGAATTAGTTAACCAAATACAAGAGTTAACTAACCGTTTAGATAACCTTGAGAGCAGGGGAGAAGATGCAACTGCAAAAAAGCCAGAATACTTACCCAGTGAGGAATTAGAGGCACGAATTGGGGAGTTAGAACGGTTAACTAAAGAGTTAACTAAAGAGTTATCTAGCGAACAGATCAAGGTTGATAGCTTGTCAAAAAATTTACAGCATAGGGAAGATAATTTTCCCTATTCCCTGGAGTACATAAAGCAGTTTGGCGATTTTTATATGGATGCTTTACGCCATAAGGAAAAATTGCCGTCTAGCGAAGTGGATAACTACAAATTGGAGGTCAAAAAGTTCATCAATTTTATCGAGGCTAACCGGAAAGTCCCCAGTCCATCAGGGGGTTTTTCTCATGGGATGGATTTTGATCTCAGAAAAGGTGAGGATATCATCAGCTTGTCCAGTTATCTAAATGAGTTAACCAGTGAGTTAGCTAATAAAGATGGTCAACTGCAAGAGTTAACCAATAATATAGCTAACCTAAATAGTAAACTGACTGAGTTAACTAATGAGTTAGCTAAGAAAGATAGGGAACTGCAAGAACTAAAAGCATCTGTTCCTAGTCCCCAATCACCAATAACCAATACCCAACCAGTAGAGGCAGAAGGCAGGAGTCAGGAGGCAGGGGAGAATTTAACCGCCGGGGGAGATGGGGGAGAATGCGATCGCACTTACCAAAATATTCCTCTAGAGGAACTTCATCTCACTACTAGCGTTTACAACATTCTGAAAAGGCAACAAATCAATTCAATAGGGGATTTATTTAACTATTCTGAAGACGAACTGCTACAAGCATGGAACTTTGGGCAAAAGGCATTAAATCAGGTCAAAGAGCAGCTAAAAATACGATTAGGTCTAGATTTTCCCCAATCAACACCGGGGGAAGATGGAGAAAATAGCGATCGCCAAAAACCAAAAATTAATTTACATGATGGATCAAGGATAGAAATATCTGAAAAGCAGGAACAAATATTAATTTTGTTGGGCTTACTCCCCCACACTCACCACGTTTTAACCTCTCAATTTTTAGCTATCTGCAAAGAAAATTTAACCAACAACAGAGGGGAATTAGAATCTTTGATTAATAAAGAAATTAGCAGCAAAGGAAGCACAATTAGAAAGACGACCGCAGTGCTAAGGGGTGCGGGTTTTGTATTATCAGGTAGTGAAACTGACGGATATGAAATTATCGGATTGAAATAGCGATCGCAACTTTAAATCAAAAAACCACCTAATCCTCTTTGGGTAGGTGGTTATTGTTTGGGGAGTGCTAGGAGTGCAATCGCCTGGGGTGTGGAGGCGATTGGCTACGCTACGAATAGGCTTAATTGTGTGTGGTTAGCTGGTGATGGCTTATAGGTTCTTAACTTCTGTCTGATAAGCTTTTTGGTGTTACTCCATCTCAATTCATGGTCAGCTTCTCCCACACAATCAAGGCTGAATACAGCACCGTCACAAATTGCAACTAATTCATTAACTGAACAGATAGAACCTAATGACCAATTACCCATTACCACCTCTAAATAGTCTGGTGTGGCTACATCTTCCAATAATCCAACATAATCAAACCCATCTGCTATTAGAGCAGTAGTAACATAGGTATTTTTAGCGTCAAACCAGCATGGCAAAGCTGAGGGGTTATCGGTTTTGATATCCTTCATAATGTTTATTTGGGTAGTGGGGAAATTGGCGATATTGCCAGTGCTAACAGGACAGTTTGATTGTCAGCATCACGCTAGGTTTAAACTCTGGTAGCTGATAAGTTAGGAGTCAAAATCAATCGGTTTACCGTTAAAGTGTTGATGTATTTTTTCAGGATGTACCCACGATGGTAAAGTGTGTTCAACGTCTTTTAATTCGTTCCCTTGTGCATCAACTAACCCATACCTGACAACTACTCTAGGCAGTGGTGTATCACCGTCAGCACTGAATTTTTGTAGTAGAATCATTCCGGCTTTACGAGTGGCTTCTGTTCCTGGTGCAAATGATTCGTTAGTGTCATTGTGGGTTATTCCCAATAACATATTTTTGGCTTTTCTGGTGTCACTGAGTGATAACTTAAAAACAGTATCAGCTAATTCACCTATCAACATTCTTTGATGGGTAAATTCGTCTATAATTGTCTGGGTCTTATTGCTGGGATTCTGCTTTATCCTATCCATCCAATACTGTGCTAAATTTTGGAAAGCAGTCATAGTATCCTGTTCATTTTCTGCTATATTCTGACTTTGTAGAAACTTCCAAACTTTGGCATTAATTCCGGTGGCGTGGCGGTCTATTAAATAATAGATATCAGCGTCTAAGCAATATTTTCTGATGAGTGCGATCGCTCCGGCTGTATATGTCTTACCACTACCTTGATTACCTATCAGCCATAGAGGTTTCAAGCTACTAATTATCTTCCACAGATAACCGTCTTCATGACCTTTTAGAGCGTCGATTAAGGACTGTTTAACCTGTTCATCAGCAGTAGGTGTTTTAGCATCCTGGACGGGTTTATTTAGTTTGTCCAGTTTGCGTTTTATTTCGGCTGTTTCTAATTCGTTTTTAGCGGTTTCTTTGTCTAATTCACTAACCTGTAACTGGTGTGATTTTATAGATAAAGTGCCTTGTAATTGTCCGTTTAGATGGTCTAGTTGTACTTCACCTTCTGACTTCATAGCCTGTATAGTTTCGGATGTGTGACGTGCTATAGCTTGTTTGGTAATTTCGGCTTGGTTTGACTTACTGAACCCAAATAAATCTATGTGTGTGGACTCTAATAAATCGTTCTCCAGTGCCTTAATTTTAAGTAATTTGAATTGACTATGAATAGCTTTCTCTTGGTTGTCTGTCAGTGCCTTTGAGATACCATAAGCGGTCAAGAGAAACAAACTAGCAGCAGCACCAAAGTAAACTGCTTTATCATCTTCCGGTGGCAGTATCTTGACTACCTGGATATTATTATCAAATAACTGGTTACGTCGTTCACGGTCAATCAGGTAGCTGATACCACGCTTGATACTGCTGCCTCTACACTCGGTTTTAGTGTTACAGAATAATGTTTCTGTATGTTTGATAGAATCATTAAACATGGGTACAGCAGCACTAAAACCACAGGTTAATAAAACACCTACTAAGATTGTGCTAGACCGTCTTTGTTTAGTTAGTTGGGTGTTAAATTGTGTTATTTCTTGCATTGTTACCTACCTCTGATAATGTATGTTATGTCCCAAAATGATCCACCTTTTACCCCATCATCTGTAAAGACCATCACTACTCTTTTACCCTTCAAAATAAATCTAAAATGCTCCTTTGGAATAGCGTCTAATTCATTTTCATTCATGCTCTTTAACGACCTCCAAAAAACCTATAAATGTATTCACCTACTCCTGAATTTTGTAACCAAGTTAGTAACGAATTAATGTTTAGAATAATGTCAACAAAACCTTTAAGCAGATAATTTATAGCAATCGCACTTACTAGACCGGATAGGAATATCTGCAAACATCCCCAATTACCTCTAATCCTCATTTTCTTGATTCCCGTTATTGGTAGTAGTATTAGAAACTTTTTTAAATAGTCCTAGCAGTGCGATAGCACTCAACCCAATCAATAAACTAAAACCCATATTTGGAAGTTGCCACGATAAACCCTCAGATGATCTAAATTCTTGGTAAGTTTGTGCGATCGCTGTTTGGGTGCTAACGACTTCAGCAGTAATTTTAGATGTACCACTGAAGGAAACAGCCGCACCTATGGTTAATTTGACAATACCTATTAATGGTTTCTGTCCTAAGCTAAATTCCCAACGTTCGCTAGATAAGGAGAAGTTGAAGCTATCTCCCACATCCACTAATCCAGGTAATAAGCTAACTACTGCTGATGCAACTTGAATAATGCTTAGTGTGACCTGTAGGTTAAATAGCAACCAACTGAGAGAACAGGAACTAAATTGACACGCTAGAAACAATAAACCGCTATCAATACGCTTTCTGGTTTGAATATCAGCATAAAGCTTAGTTTCAATATGGTTTAAATATCTCGCGGTTTCTTGATTAATTCCTGTAGATTCTTCAGTATCTAGAATTGCATCTAGATCCGGTGGTTGATGAGGTGCTAACATAGGAGTAAGTAATATTTCGACCTGTGGGTTATCCCCTATCAACTGCTAATTGATGGGGGATATTAATTAACTACGGTTTAAAAGCCGAGTGCTGCTTTCAGTTCTAATAACTTGGCTTTAAAACCGCCGTTATAACGCTTTGCAGGTATCAAGTCGTATCTGGCATTATCACCACTACTCAAAGCTTCATTCATTAGCTTAGTTTGGCGTTGTTCATCAGCAGTCAACTGTTTAACTTCCGGTCTATTTGATTGCTCTAATAAAGCTGTTTGTTGGTCTACTGCTGTGAAGTGAGCGTCAACATAGCCTTTCATTTGTCCGTAATTTAATTGATATTCATGCCGGACATTTTCAGCATTTTTATCAAACAGGAATTGTTGAGCTAGTTCTTTGCGTTCGTGACCATATTTAGTGTTAGCTAGGGTGGTTTTACCAACTGCTTTATCAATAGCTATCCCACTTTTACCAGCTTGGGTTAAGATGTCAGCAATGGCTTGGTTATATGCTTCAGTCCCCTGCATTATTTCTACATAAGCCTGTGCAAATTTAGGGGCAAATTCGCTGTTAAATCTTCCTTGACGGGCTAACTCTCCAACCTTTTGAGCAGTGGTAATATCACCACTCATTATCTTTTCAAAATCATCTAAACTGACTCCAAATTTAGTTTTTAAGGCTTGACCTAAGCGTTTACCTTTTTTGGTTACGTGATTCTTGAGTTTGGTTGGTTTTTGTAACTTGGTTGGTTGGTTCATCGTGTTACATCCAGGTAGGAGTTAGGGTCAATAAAATATCTATGACTTGGTTTAACTACCCTGGTGTTAAACCGTATTGAATCGAATAAAACTAAACCGGATACCAGGGTAATTATTAGCAGTAGGGTAGAGGCAACAGTAACAGGATTGAAACTAATCTTTAAGCTGTTATCCGGCTTTGATAGCTGGTATTGCAAAGGCTTTGAGCGTTGACCGGACTTTGCTTTTAAAGTCGGTAGATTGCTGCTGTAATTGGGAATTAATACCCTGTAACCCCGTGCTTAACTGTTCCGAGTTCTGATTAAAACCATCAGCAGCTACTTGACTAATTTCCTCCAAAGCTTCCCCAATCTTTTGGGAGTTGGTAGCTATTCTGTGACGTACAAAAGCTATGATTGCCCCTTTGATTTCATCCAAACTATCTGTTAGATCATCACTGGATGTATTGATGTTTTCCGCTATCAATTCAATTTCAGCAGTGTTTAAAGTAATACCCAAACTGTGAGCAGTGCTGCTGACTAATTCTGAGTTGGTAGCAGTTGCTAGGGGTGCGATATCTACGATAGGTGCAATCGCTCCCACGTCTTCAGTAGTCGGAGCAGCTGTAGTTGGGTGTAAATATTGACTATCTATATCATCTAGATTGGTATCTAGATTACTGTTTACAAGTTGTATACCGTTGTCTACTTCTGTGGTTTCTTGTTCTGTTTCTAATGTTTCCAAGTCTGTCTGTGTAGATGTTGCAATGTTTCCAAGTTCACCACCTACACAGATGGATGTTTCCTCTACTTCTGTTAATTCTTCTGTGGCGATATCTTCATTAACTACGGTTAATTTGGTGGCAGTAGATAGGAAGTGATCAACTACAGAGAGAACCTCTTGATCCGTTGGGTTATCAATATCAGGAATTAAGCGATCGCACTGTTCCTTTATTTCTCCCAGTACAACTTTTACACCTTGTCGAGTTAGTCGTGATTGAATGCGTTTAGCGATTGTGGTTAGCATCGGTTATGCTCCTATTCTGTACTTTTTAGCTTTGAAAATTAAGGCGTTAGTCAGTATCATCATTGCGGTTTTCCGGTCGTACCATTGCGACTTTTTGAAGTTAGTACCGGAACGATAAAACCACCTGTAGATAGTTGTTACATCTGGAGAAATACCCAAACTATTGGTAATAACCTTAATTAACTTTTCTCCAGTTGCACCTGTTCCCAATTCTCCAGTTATTGATTGTCCATACTCGGTTAATTGGTTCTTAATTTGTGGGTAAAGGTTAAAGTAGCGCGGGTTAATTTTCCGTAGGTTCACAATTACCTTTAACCCTTCTCTGTCTAATGGGATGTCAGCAGTAGCAGCGAGTTTTTTTATTTTGCTCCAATGACTATCGGAACATCTGCCATTGATAGCTTCATAGATGATTCGTGGTTGTTCCATAGGGGTATGAATGCAAACATAAATTTCTGCATTTTTCCAGTGCAAAGCTGTGTCACGCATTGATTTACAAGGGTTTCACGGTTTTATTTATCGTGCTGACTGATGCACTAGGGTAAAAATGCAGTATTAAATAGACTTGACAAGCTTAGTAAATTGTTCACTACCCTTAACCCGCAGGATTTACAAGGATGTAGCAAAGTTGCATTCACTTGGCTTATAGTGCTAGTATAGCAGTCAAGTTCCGACAAGTGCAACTAAGTTCTGATGATAGATGATTGAGACTAAATATTTTACCCACTAAGCTTAAATCTGATGTTTACTGTAATTAGCAGACGACGTTAGACACTATGGGAACTAATAAAAAAGTCAAAATCACATTTACTTGCAGTTCAGAGTTAAAAAACGATTTACAGCAATGGGCTGATAGCGAAAATAGAACGCTATCAAATCTTGTAGAAACTTTGTCAGAAACCGCAGTAACGGAACGGAAGCAAAATCTAAAAGCAAGTTAGAGCGTTCTCTATTCCAAACTCTGAACCTTGAAAACTGAATAAAGAACCTAAGTAAAATCAGCATGGCAGATGACATCAAACGTTCCAAGGGGAAATTTGACTATCTAGCAGAAACTAGAGATTGGGGCGCAGCTACAACTGAGGGGCGCTGCAAAAAACTTGCTAGAGGGAAAGGTAAGCGATTAGTCGAAATTATCGACACTGAAACTGGAGATTTACCAATTATTTGTATTTTTGAGGATTACCCAGATGAGTGAAACAGCTACTCAAGTTCCTATCACTACTATTGTTCCTATGCTGACCGCTATTAGCGATCGCAATTGGCAACAATTCAAAAATCTAGAAGCTGATTTTGTTAGCCAATATGGAGTAGATGTATGGGAAGACGTTTTTAATTTTCGACTCAAACCAGCATTAGATAAGGATTCTGACCGATGGTTATTGATTCAATGGTGTAGTACAGGTATTAAGTCAGTCAAAACTGTGGCTTAATTTAGCGCATCTCACACGCAACACTCAAAACTATGACAAACGATACACGATTTGATGACATATACACACGGCTGAACGACCTAACCCACGATGTCTCCAACCTAAAAATACAAGCGGGAACTATAGGAACTTCTCAGGTTGCCATAGCTACAACCTTGACCCTAGCAACTGGTTTAGGTTCTGACATGAGAGAAGTTAAAGGTGATATTCGACAAATAAAAGCAGATATCAGAAATCTGGAAGCGAGTATTACTGAGATTTTACGGCTTTTGCGTAGTCAGAATTGATTAATCTTGCGATCGCTACGCTGACCGAAGGTATCGCCTAAAACAGTAAACATGACAGATGACATCAAACGTTCCAAGGGTAAATTTGACCCAATTACGGAAACAAGAGATTGGTCTATAGCCGCATCTGAAGAATATTGCAAACGAATTGCTAAAAACACAGGTAGGCGACTAATCGAAATCATTGACACTCAAGAGGGTGTTTTGCCAATAGTTTGTATTTTTGAGGATATTACTTATGACTGAAACAGCAACCCAAATCCCCCTAAGTGCAGTAATGCCCATGTTTGCTGCTATTTCAGACCGTGATTGGGAACGGTTTAAAGAGCTAGAAGTAGAGTTTGCCAATAGCCACGGTATTGAGGATTGGGCAGATGTTTTTAATTTCCGCATCTTGCCAGCATTAGATAAAGAGTCAAAAAGATGGTTTTTGATTCAAAAATGTAGCAAAGGCTTTACCGTTAAGACGGTAGTTTAGTTAATGCGACCGCGTATCCCTGACGGGAGAGCTTCAGCGAATTGCTTGCAGCAGCGATTCGCGATCGCTCCCTCCCTAACCCATCCATTATGGGAATAACAAATCTGTACCAGATTAAAAATAAAAAATGGGAGGTGCGATTACTGCTATGTTCGATTCGAGCTTGAAATTTTCTATCATATTTTTCATGTAAACACCTAAAAGCTACAAAAATCCTTGTATCAAAAGCGGCTATTGTTTTAGCCTAGTCACAGCCTTTAAACCGCTAAAGCTTGTCCGACTAAATGATGAGGTTTGGTATAGGTAAAAAATATCACTACAGGGTAAAATGATAGTTTTAGTGGGTCAAAGAAACTGACTATTTCTACGTTCAAACTGTAAAGAAATTAATCTTTCTAAATAGATTCTTTTGTGCTACAGTGGACTATTTTTAGCAAAATTATCTAATGAAATTAATCTGTCCCCAAGGTGATATAGGTTTCATTTGATTTTCTGAAAGCCTTGCTAAATAATCATTTTTGCTACTAATAGCACTATTAAATGGGATATTTTAGGGATGTTTTACAATGTTTTCATGCCTTTAGCTGTGTTTTTATATGTTGAATTTTAAAAATAAATTCAATATATAAAAATGAACTGGACACTCTCCAAGATTTTCACCTATACTGAAAGTATTAATTGGATTCTTGACTATGAGTAGCCACAAACCAATAAATTTCCCAACAATGGTAAAAACTCGTATCAGTACATCGGATTTTGCTACGCTTGCTGCTATTGCTAAAAACCAGCAAACAAGCATATATCAACTTTTACGTGATGTGGTATCGAATTATGTCAGCAACCAAAAAAATAATCCCTAATCGTTACGGTTAGGGATTGTCAAATGTTCACCCAGAAAACTACTTCTATCGCCAAACTTCGGTAGTTTTCTGGATATTAAATTCAAGAACAATGAAATATATAATTTTTCATCTTAGATTAATTCTAGGACACAGTTTCAATAATGTCATCACACTACATGACACAACAAGTGTAACACAATCCCTGAATATTTTAGTAGTTTCTGGCAGAAACATAGGAACAGTAGGGGGTGTTGCGTAATGGTTGCCCAATTAATTATCCAACATCCTACTCCTAAACAGAACAAGTTTGCTAGTTTTCAAGACTTCCAAGACTTTGTACGAGATAATTTCATTAATGGTAGTGGGATTCATGAGGAATTGTTTAATGCTTGCACCGAGTTCCATCAAGACGTTGAATGGTCTGATGGAATGGATGCAGAAACCCCTATACATGATGAATTGGGCTGGTATTTTACCCGTTTTGGGCATCAGTGCAAAGATCCAATTTACGCTGCATTCCTGAGAAATGAAGATGGTAGCTTGTGGCAAGCGGTAGTTAGCATCTGGGATGAGGAGAGACAAAGACCTTATCGCTATCTAGCACCCAAAGGCAACGGTGATAGAGCATTTTTCCCCCTTATCCCTATATCAATCAGAAAGAAGATATCCCAAAGGTACGGAGTAGAAGTGCCTTTAGAGGGTAGCTTCTGGGAATGGGTGAGAGATAATCTAGACCTCATTCGTATCCTCACAGAAGGGGGAAAAAAGACTCTAAGTGCTTTGAGCCTGGGTTACATAGTCTTTGGCTTGTATGGGTGCAATTGTGGTAGAGAGTGGCTACTGGATGAGAATAATCAGAAAGATGAATCAGTTTTAATCCCTGACCTAGAACCATTTGCAGAAAGAGGTACTAAATGGTTATTTGGTCTTGACCGTGATACCAAACCCAAAGCCAAAAAAGCTGTAGCATCTGCTAAAAACCGTCTAGCATCTTTATTAGAGGACTATGGATGTTATTCGGCTGATATGAAGTGGAAGTCAGAAGATGGTAAAGGTTTAGATGATCTGATTGTTAATTCTGGTAGTGGTGCGTTTGATGCCAGCTACCA